>NZ_MEHJ01000005.1 GCF_001746415.1 Streptomyces agglomeratus | reverse complement strand
GCCGTGTACGTCACCCTCGACGCCGTCCGGGCGCTGGCGGGCACCGGCGAGGCCGAACGCTCCATCCCCGGCATCGTCATCGCCGCTCTCTCGCTCGCGGTGATGCCGTTCCTGTCCGCCGCTCAGCGCAAGGCCGGCCGCGAACTCGGCTCCGCCAGCGCGGTCGCCGACTCCAAGCAGACCCTGCTGTGCACGTACCTCTCCGCCGTCCTCCTGGTCGGCCTGGTCCTCAACGCCACCCTCGGCTGGTCCTGGGCCGACCCGATCGCCGCCCTGGTCATTGCCGCCATCGCCGTCAAGGAAGGCCGCGACGCCTGGCAGGGCAAGGGCTGTTGCGCACCCACCGCCGCGGTGGCACCGTCCGCCGGCGGTGAGGCGGACGCGTGCGGCTGCCGCCCCGGATGTGACTGCTGCACCTGACCGTCCTCGGTGACCGGCAGGGCCCGGGCGTGTCAGGGCCCTGCCGGCGTTCACGATCGTCCGCCCCGGCGCCGCCGCTGACGGCACACTGACGCGAGTGACCAACCTGACCGATGTCCTCGCCGCGGACGACGACCTCCTCGCCGTCTTCCCCCTCCGCTCCAGCGAGATCCGGATCGGCTACGCCCGGGTCTCCACCGGCGGGCAGAAGTTCGACCGGCAGATCGACGCCCTCACCCTCGCGGGATGCCGGCGCATCTTTCCTGAGAAGAAGTCCGGGAAGAACGACCTGCGCCCGGAGCTGAAGGCGTGCCACGCCTTCCTCCAGAGCGGGGACACGCTCGTCGTCCCCTCCCTGGACCGGTACGGCCGCAGCCTCCAGGACCTGGTGAACATGGTCGCCGAACTCCGTAAGCGGCAGATCGGCTTCACCTCCCTGCACGAGAACCTCGACACCACCACCCCGGCGGAAGGCTGATCTTCCACGTCTTCGCCGCCCTCGCGGAATTCATCCGGGAACTGATCGTGTCGGGCACCAACGAGGGCCTGGCCGCCGCGCGGGCCCGCGGCCGCGTCGGCGGCCGACCCACCGTCGTCAACGACAACCTGCTGCGCGCCGCCCGCGACATGCTGCCCAACCCGGAGAACAGCATCGAGACCATCGCGGCCCTGCTCGGCGTCTCGGTGGGCACCCTCTACAACCACATCCCGGAGCTCAAGGAGCTGCGGACCTCCCGCGTCCCGGCCCAGCTCGAAGGCGGCAGCCGGTGACCGACCAGGCGCAGGAGGCATGGGCCGACGCCCTGGCCGAAGAGATCCAGACCAGGTACCCGGGTGTACGCCTTCAACTCGGGATCGATCGTGGTCCGTACCTCGTGCTGTTCTGGATCTTCTTGCCCGAAAGCGAACGGGGCAAAGGGCTCGGCACCCGAGTCATGAAGCACATCACCGCCGCCGCCGATGTCCGTGGTGTACCGATCACGCTCAGCCCGAGCGACACGTTCGGCGGGGACCTGCACCGACTGCACGCGTTCTACCGACGTCTCGGCTTCGTCCCCAACACCAGGCGCGGCGAGATCGGCTCTCCTCGGGAGAGCATGGTCCGCACTCCACACAGCTCCGCCTCGGTCGGCTAACCCCACTGACACACCTCGCGGCAAAGCCACTGACGTTTTCGTGGCAGACGACACTTCGCCGATTGCCGCCCGATCGAATCGAAAGGAGCGTTCATGGACCAAGCACCGAAGTCATGGGCCGATGCCCTGGCCGAGGGGATACGGACCAGCAACCCGAGCGTGCGGCTTGAACTCGGACTCGATCGCGGTCCGTATCTCGTGCTGTTTTGGATCGTCCTCCCGGAGAGCGAGCGAGGGAACGGGATCGGCACGCGCGTCATGGAGCGCATCACCGCCGCGGCCGACCTGCACGGTGTGCCGGTGGCGCTCGGTCCAAGCGGCAATTTCGGCGGGGCCCCGGATCGGCTGCACGCGTTCTACCGACGCCTCGGCTTCATCACCAATGCCAGCCGCGGCGAGATCGGCTCTTCCAAGGAGAGCATGATCCGCGCACCACGCCAGTTGGCGGCCCGGTGACCTGGGCGCTGAAATCTCTGGTGCGGCGACATCTGACCGAGCGAGCGCACCATTTGTTTCAGTGCGGCGCTCTGCTTGGACCTGGCCGTCGGGCGATAGGTCAGCGTTTCACGCGGTTACGAACGGCCAGGACCGCCAGGCCCAACAGGACCGGCTCGGTCACGCGGGACGCCATCTCGATGTAGGTGCCGGTGGTGGTCAGGTCCTGGCCGGAGGAGCGGAACACCACCGAGTTGAGCGTGACGTTCAGGGCCTTCTCGAAGCGCTCGCCGGTGAACCGGTCCCCGTGGGGTTCTGGGGATCAGCCTTGTCGATCTCGAAGGTGACCTTGCCTCCGCCGGGCGGCACGGTGCCGGTCGCTTCCTGCTTCGGGAAATCCTTCGGGAGCCCGAAGCCCACGAGCAGCATGATGGTGATGAGCATGGCGGCAGCGAGCCAGCCCAGGGCCCGGGAGGCGCGCAGACCGTAGCCGGACAGTGCCCAGTAAGCGGTCAGAAGGCTCCGTTCGCTTCGGGGGATGTGGTCGGCGTGGCGGCGCATCTCCATCTCCCCGTAGTAGAAGTCGGCCGCCCCCGGCTCGTGTTTGCCATCCTCGAACGCTTTGCGCAGCGCCCGGTACACCGGCGCCAGTTGCAACGGCCCGACACGTCCAGTTCCGAGCACCGCCACGTTCCAGCCCCGGACTGCCGCCGGCCGGCTCGCGCGCCAGTGGTGTTCTTCGGCGAGGGTACGGCGCTGGGTGAACCGTACGGGGCGCCAGCGCCCCCAGTGCGTACGCGGCGGGACTGCATCGAAGGAGCAGTTGCCCTCCAGCCGCAGCTGGTCCAGGTGCACGGTCCCGGTGAACAGGCACCCCGACAGGTCGACGTCCGCGAGGACCAGATGCGCCGCGTCCACGCCACGCAGCGAGGCTATGCGCACCGTGGCGTCGGGCGCGTCGGCCAGAGCCTGTTCTGCCACCGGCTGGCCGTCGGGGAGAACGAAGGGGTCGGCTTCCGCGGCGATCGTGAGGGGGTATTCGAAGACCGCGTGGGCGAAGTCCACCGTGGCGTAGCGCAGACGCAACTCGGCGGTAGACGACCAGCGGGTCCGCCGACACTCCAGGCGGCGTGCGGCGAAGGAGAGGGTCGCCGGGCCGCCGAACACCGCGCCGGACAACTTCATCCGCCCCGCGCACACCAACGGCCCGAGGCTGACCGACTGCTCGAAAACCGCCTGCCCGAACCGGGCATCGCTCTGGAAGGTCGCCGACCCGAACATGGCGTAGCGCTGGAAGGTCGCCGACCCGAACATGGCGTAGTCCTGGAAGGTCGCCGACCCGAACATGGCGTAGTCCTGGAAGGTCGCCGACCAGAACCCGGCGCCGCCCTGGAAAGTCGCCGACTCGAAGTCGGCGCCGCCCTCGAAGGTCGCCGACCTGAACCCGGCGTCGCCCTCGAAGGTCGCCGACCCGAAGTCGGCGCCGCCCTGGAAAGTCGCCGACCCGAACCCGGCGCCGCCCTGGAAAGTCGCCGACCTGAACCCGGCGTCGCCCTCGAAGGTCGCCGACTCGAAGTCGGCGTAGTCCTCGAAGGTCGCCGACCAGAACCCGGCGTCGCGCTGGAAGGTCGCCGACCCGAACCCGGCGTCGCCCTCGAAGGTCGCCGACCCGAAGAGGGCGCGGCCCTGGAAGGTCGCCGACCCGAACATGGCGTAGCCCTCGAAGGTAGCCAACCTGAACCCGGCGTCGCCCTCGAAGATCGCCGACTCGAACATGGCGTCGCCCCGGAAGGTGGCCGACCCGAAGAGGGCGCGGCCCTGGAAGGTCGCCGACCCGAACCCGGCGTCGCCGAAGTGGGGGTGTCCGGTGGCGGGGTCGCGGAGGGCATCGAGGAGGGCGTCCAGAAGAGGTTGGGTGAAGGTGGTGCCGCAGTGGTCGATGTCGGCGCCGGGGGTCAGGCCGGCCAGGTAGGCGTCGCGGTCCGTGTCGTCCAGGTGGGCGAGGCATGCGGTGTGGCCGGGGACGTGGATGCCGCGGCAGCCGACGGGGTCCACCGGCGTGGTGCCGTGGCCACAGTGCGGCCAGGCAGGCGGAGTTGGGGACGGTTCGGAGCTCGGGTGGGGCATACCCGAAGGACGATCCTGCACGACCGGATAGTTGCCGATCGAGCGTCCGAGTCCGCACTGCCATCTTCGCTGCGGCACTGAAAGGCGTCCTGAAATGAATCGTGCGCTACTGAAATCTTCCATGCCGTCCGACACGCGACCCCACCGCGGTCAAGGAAAGCCCACTGACATATCCGTGGCAGACCCACTGACGTTCTCGTGACAACCGACAGGGCCCTCACCCTCCTACCGGCCGGCAGCGCGCGTGCTTCTCGTGCCCCCTGCCCGGCCGGGCTCACGGGGAGCACCATGGAGCTGTGGCTTCCTCGGATGAGCAGGGTCAGGGTGCGGGGCTGGAGCCGGTGGGCCGGGTACATGCGGTCCGGCTGACCGAGCAGCTGCGTGCGGCGATCGGCGAAGCGCAGCGGGCGGCTGTGGTGCTGGCGCAGCGGGTGCGCGAAGCGCACCGGGCGCGGGTGTGGGTGGCCCTGGGCTACGGCGGGTGAGTACCCGCAGGCCGAGCTGGGGATCAGCCGGGCGCAGGCGTTGGGGTCGTCGCCGACCTCGACCTGCTGCCCGCGGCCTACCGCGTGCTGCAAGTCCCCCTCGGTGTACCGGGCGCTCGTGTCAGCAGACGGGCCGAGGGTCCTGTCTGCTGGGGGCAGCGAGGACCACATCCGGCCGCCCACCTTGATGGCGGGCATGCACCCGCGACGCGGGATCGGCCAGGGGGCTGATCGCCGTGGTCTGGGCGCGCCTGCTGGCCTTAGGAAATCGAACACGAGTAGCATTCTGGGGTGGCTACGTACGACTTTCCCGAAGACCTTCGCGCGGCTCAGCTGCGCCTGCACCAGACTTGGGCGGAGTACGAAGCCCTCGGCCGCACTCTCCCTGGTCGGTGGAGCCCTCGGAGGGGTGGACGGCTCCGAAGGTTCTCTACAGCGACGGGGAACCCCGCAGCCTGCCGCCCAGCCCTGGGTACACCGACGTGCAGAAGGTGGAGGTCGCCCGCCTGCGTCGTGAGCTCCTTGAGTTGTCGGCTGTGGTGTCGACGCATCCGTACTGGGAGACGGTTGAGGTGGGCAAGAGGGTGGATCAGCGGATGGCGCTGAAGCATGTGCATGAGCTGGACGCTGATGCTGACCGGGCGGAAGCGGCGTAGTCATGTCTGGTCTGCCTGCCCGGGTGCCCACAAGACGCGCCTTCTGCAGCCCGAGACTCACGACGCTTAAGACACAGCGCACTCCGGGCAGGCAGTGACCGTGACGCCCTGGTGGTCGTTGTTCGCTGACGCGTGCATGCATATCCGTCCCCACGGACCCGCGTTGTGGGGGCCCTGCCCCCGTTCAGGGCTCTCACCCCCATGCCGGCCGGCACAGCGGCGGCGTCAGTGCTCCCGCGCTCCACCGGCTCACCGGACGCTGACCAGGCCAGACGCCAGCGAATCCCCGCCCGGTGCGGGGGACTGCTCGGCGAATGCGTCCGGTTCCCCCTTGGCAGGGCCAGCTGATACGAAAGTCAGGCTGGCCAAAGCTCCGCGCCGTTGGCGTCCGTGTCGGCGAGGAGCACCAGGTCCTCCTCGCTCACGCGGGCCCGCCCGCGGGCCACGGCGAGCTTGGCCAGGTAGGCGAGGTGGAAGTCGTCGGGGAGGTCTCTGCCGCCCTGGGTGGCCCGGTGAACCAGACACAGTGTCGTCCGATCCGACGCGGGCCGCGACAAGCTCCTCGGCGGACGTGCTGAGGTAGGTGATGGCGTCGGAACGGATCAGACGGCTTTTCTCCGGCTCGCTGTGACTTGGACTGAGCACCCAGACGTCGGCCATGGTCCCCTCCCGAGGGTCAGCGGTGATCATCAAGACCCATCCTCCACCCGGCCGGAGCTAACGACAGGACGACACCGGGGGTGATCGACGACGACTCGCGCACCTTCGCCCTCGCGCAAACCGGATCGGGGTAGTGGGCCTCTGCGGAGACCCGCTCGTCGTCGCCTCGCCCGGTGAGAGCGACCATCCCGACGTTTCACCCGGCGGAGTGTCCGGGCCCGCCCCCACGCCCACTGCGGTGTCCGTTTTAGGCGATCCCCACCGCTGGAGGCCCGCCATGCCACGCCCCATCTGGAGTGGAGCCATCTCGTTCGGCCTAGTGACCATCCCTTGTCGCGTCCTGAGCGCCACCGAGAACCACAGCATCGCCTTCCGTCAGTTCCATGAGGCCGATGGCGGTCGGATCCGGTACCAGAAGGTCTGCGAGCTGGACGGGCAAGTCGTGCACCAGGGCGAGATCGGGCGCGGCTACGAGATCTCCCGCGACACGATCATCGAGGTCACGGACGCCGAGCTCGACGCATGCCGCTGCCCACCGCGAAGGCCATCGAGATCGTCGCTTCGTGCCGGCCGAGTCCATCGACCCTGTACGCATCGGCGACTCCTACTATCTGGCAGCCGACGGCGCCGTCGCAGCGAAGCCCTACGTGCTCCGCCAGGCCCTGGAGCGCTCCAGCAAGGTCGCCGTCGCCAAGTACGCGTGGCACAACCGGGAGCGCCTCGGGCTGCTGCGGATCAAGGAGGACGCGATCGTCCTGCACAGCCTGAAGTGGCCGGACGAGATCCGCTCCCCTGAGTCCTTGCTCCCCAAGCCTGTGCCCGTGGCCGACGAGGAGATCGAGGCGGCCGTCGACCTCATGGAGGCCATGGCCGTTGAGGACCTCAGTGGTTTCCGTGATCATTACCGCGCAGCCCTGGAAGATCTGATCCGCGCCAAGGCCGAGGGTGCGAAGCCCGAAGGGGCTCAGCCCGAGCCGGCCGCGGCCCGTCGTCGACCTCATGTCCGCACTGCTCGAATCCGTGAGTCGCACGCCAGGCCCGCGGCGAGGTCCAGGCCGCGCGGGCGGCGCGGGCGGCGATGATGCGAGCGTCCATGACATGGCCGGGCACGTAGAACGCAAAGCCGCGAACGCGCCCGCCAAGAAGCGGCCAAGGCCCCGGGCAAGAAGTCGGCGGCAAAGAAGACGACGGGGCGTAAGTCCAGCGCCTAGGTCAGCCCGTCTTACTCGAGGATGCCCAGTTCCGTGTCCGGGCGGCACAGGGTGCAGGCGCTGACCCCGTCGTGCAGGGCCTGGATCGCGTCCTGCCGGCTGATCGCCTTGCTGCGGACCTCGCTTCCGCCCATGGAACACGCGCCGACGTGCACGGCGACGGGCGTGTGCCCGTTGATGCTGATCTGCACCGTCCACTCCGGCGGCGGCTTCTGCCGCTCGATCTTCTCGTGGATGACAGCCTGCTGCTCCAGGTGCCGGATCCGCTCCCGCACCCGGGCCAGGATCGCGAGCAGGAAGGTCTCCAGCACGCGCAGGCGCGACAGGTCCGGTGGGAGATCAAACGGTGCGGACATGGCGGTGCCCCGCCTTCAGGTCAATCGGTAGGAGCGCCAGCGGCTGCCACTGCGCGAGATCACGCCCTGCTGCTCAAGCCGCTTGAGCTGGTACTGCACGGACGAGGTGCTGGACAGGCCGACCCGGTGACCGATCTCGCGAACCGTCGGCCCCTCCCGTGCTCGTAGATCCACTCCCGGATACAGGCCAGAACTTGCTCCTGCCTCACGGTCAGGTGACCCATCACGGCGCATCCCTCCCTCGTTTGTGGGCGCGTACCGGCTGGGACAGGGCGGCCCGGGCGGCGGTCGATGTCCGGCCGGGGTGGACCAGAAGGGATGCCAGAAGAGCCGGTTGGAGAGGTGCAGCAAGCGACGCCGCAGCGCCGTGGTGCCGCGTGGGTGGGCAGCGGCAAGCGCGGTGTACGTACGGCCCCAGTCGTACTGCGCCTGCGCCAGGTCGTCGGGGAGCGTGGAATGCGCCATGACTCAAATTAGACCATGCGTTCGATTTTGGAGTCACGCTCACCACGCAGGCGCGAGAGTGGCGGTGTGGTCGGGCACGCTAGTTGGCCGCTCTGGGCTCGCCAGGTGGCCGCGCACGTGAGCGTTTACCCGCCCCATCGCTGCAATCGCGCTCAACCGGTGCGGCTCTGCGATGACGGGGGCAAGCTCCGGAAGTGACTACCTTCCTCAGTCAACTGCCAGCACTCATCGGTGTCATCGTCGGCGCCTTCGGAACGCTCCTCACAACCCGCCTCAATGACAGAGCGCAGTGGACGCGAGCCCTTTCAGTACGGTGGGACGAGCGACGATTGGATGCCTACTCCGAGTACGCTCGCGCACTCAAAGAGGTCCACTTACTTGCGCACCGCATAACGGCGCCGTCCCGGCCCTCGTCACGGGCGCATCCGATCGATCGGACCACCGGACTTGAGCTGCTGGCCGAAGCGGATGCCCAGCGGACCAAAGCGTGGAGGGGGTGCTCTTGCTGGGTGATGCTGACACGGTGGCTGCCGCGCGCGAATGGCGGTGGGCGGTCCTGCAGCTGGAACGGGCGGCACGGGATCTCGCCGAACCTGACTTCGACTGGGTGGCTGCCGTGCGTCGGGCCGACGACGGTCGGGACCGTTTTTACACCGCCGCCAGAGCTGGCCTGACCGTGGGAAGCGACGACGTGGCACAGTCCCGATGGCTCGCCGATCGACAGCTGAACTAGCGACGTCGGTGGCCCCTGGGCTGGGGTACGGCCGCGCGCCGCCTGAGTATCAGGTGGCCAACTGAAGCGCACAATGGCCAACTACAAGTAGCGATCGTCGCGGCGATGGCCCGCTCGTGCGCACGCTCGATGATCCGCCGCGTCTTGTCGTCCCCCAGGGCCCATACCACCACCAGGCTCGCCTGCGGCCGGAAGACGAAGTCGACGGCGAGCAGCGGGTGACGGAGGCCACCGGCCGACCGAGGACGGTGGCCCGCCGCGCCCGGGACGCTGGCCCGGCCCTTCGCCGGCAGCCCGGGGGCCGGGGTGGGGCCCTCTCCGGGCACAGAGATCAAGGTCTGGCCGCGATGCCGTCGCGGCCAGACCTGCGCGTCGCAGGCTCTTCGCGGCCTCTGTCGCGGCCCGCGAGGACCTGAACGCACGTGCGCGCGTAAGGGGGTCCAGAGAGTCCACCCCGGCTCACTGACCTGCCTCTGCATGCGCCGTACTGGCAGGCGCACTCTGGTCAACAGCGTCAATGGGACGAGGCTTGAGCAACGTCAGCCGTACTGAGAGCTGGCGGACTGCCCGGCACAAGGCTCCGGTCTTTACAGTGGCAGCGTTATGCCGAGCTCTTGCATGGCGGAAGAGGGCGGGCCGCCCTCCGAGCGTTCGGTCTTGCGCCCCTTACTGGTGGGGGTAAGGGTGCGGGGGTCGATCGCTTCGGCGGGCGCCGGTGGAGTACACGCCGTCGGGGTCTCTGTCGCGGTCATGCGGCAGCAGGACAACGACCTGCGCGTCTACCGCCCGACGACAGTAGGGAACGCCCCCGATCTCTCACCTCGGACAGCGCGACACGCCCGCCCGAGCCCGCTCTTCAGCTCTGACCAGGGCCTCGGCATGCGGCGGCTGTCCGGGTACCCGTGCTCACGCCTTCGGTTGGTAGCCGTCGTAGTCATTCCAACTGGGGGATTGAGTCATCAGTTGTTTCCAGGTAGGCCAGACCTCCTGGGTCTGCTGGCGAACCAGTTCGCCGGGCATGCTGAATGGTGGGGCCTTGTGCGGTTTGTCGAGTGCTTGACCGACGATCGTGTCGTAGAGCACGGGCGCGGCGTGGAGGCGGGGCAGCGAGGCATGGATGCGGTCTGCGTAGCCGGCCGGGAGGGTGTGGGGCCCCTCGGGGCCAAGGTCGAATCCGGCGCCGGCCGTCACCAACGCGATCTCGGGACGTTTGCGTATGGCGATTTCGTAGTGCAGGTGCAGGGCGATCGCATCCCATATGACCTCGACCCTCTCGGGTGACACCCCTGGTCGGTGAGGAAGCGGGCGGCCAGGTCGGCGCCGTCAATATCGAAGGGCTGATCGCCGTTGCCCTCGGGGCTGAGTCCGGCGTCGTGCAGAAGGCAACCCAGAAACAGCAGTTCGTCGTCATAGTCGCGGCCGGGTTGCAGGCCTTGCTGCTCTCCGAGGAAGCGCCCGTAAAGATAGCTGCGCATGCTGTGGTTGAAGATTGCTGGGTCCTCGATGCCTTTCACGAAGCGCATCGCGCTCAGTGCTACGCCGGTACGAGGAAAGAGCAGTTCAGCGTATGCGTTGTCCATCACGTCACCCTTCCTGGGCATTGCGTGTAAGAGGTTGGCTTCCCTGGGTACGAATGTTGATCCGCCGTAGGGCAAGCAGTCCGCCGACTCCCGGGATGGCGGAGCGCCATCGGGCGCCCGTCGAGGCGGCAGACGGGGCCATCGAAGTGGCCGCGATGACGACGAGGTAGGCCGTGCCGTGCAGCGGGCCGACGAGCGTCGTGATCGCTTGCGTGTGTGTGGTGAGCAGGTTGCCCAGCAGAACCGCGAAGGAGGCGGTCTCGGCACCGGCCGCGATCCGCAACATGTGCACGGGGATCACGCTCCCGTGGTCGAGCCAGGACGGACGATCATCAGGATGACGACGATCGCCCAGAGGACGTTGAAGATGCCGGTGAGCATGGTCAGCCGGGTCGCCGCGGGACGCTGCCCGTCCTGGGGCGCTGAGTCCTGGGTCAACGCGAGCAGGCGCTGCTGGCCGGGCAGGATGGCCATGGCGAGGATGGCCGCGGCGATCACGGTCAACGCGAGCGATGCGATCAGCCAGGCGTCGGTGAGGACGCCGAGCAGGGCTCCGGTGGCGAGCCCGAAGACCGGCACGGCGAGACCGGCGAGAGCGTAGCCGCGGCAGATCCGGTGCAGGAGTGCGGCGATCCCGGCGGCTCGCCCGTCCGGATCCTGGCCGCCAGATGCCTGCAGCGCGTAGCGGGGGAACATGGACGCGGCCACCGTGATCGATCCGACCGCCAGAATCGCCGCGAGGACATGTACGGACAGCAGCACCTTGGTCACTGCGGATTCCTCCGAGCAGAAGCGTTAAATATGTTGGCTGCCAATACATACACTGCCTACAGCAATTTTGGGTAGGCTGCCTACTCATGAGGGCAGACGCGGTGCGAGGGCACCTGGACGGACTGTTGCTGGCCGTGCTTGAACCAGGCCCGCTGCACGGCTACGCGATCATCGCCGCGGTCCAACACCGCAGCAGGGGCGCACTTGAGCTGCGCACGGGCACGATCTACCCGGCCTTGAACCGGCTGGAGCGGCTCGGGCTGCTGAGCAGCAGCTGGCAATCTTCTGGTGAACGGCGACGGCGATGCTACGAACTCACCGACGCCGGACGGCACACCCTGGCCAGCGAGCGCACCGCGTGGAGCGAGTTCACCACAGCGATCGGCTCGGTCCTGAACCCCGCCGCACCGCCCGGGTTTGCCACATGAGCGCCACCAGTCGGCAAGCCGACCCCATCGAGGATTACATCGCGGCCCTTACAGCCGCCCTGCACGGCCCGGCCCGAATCAAGGCCCGGATGATCGAGGAGATACACGACGGCCTCGCGGACACGGTAGAGGCGCACACCCGCGAAGGAATGGCCTACCAGCGCGCCGCCCACCAAGCAGTGGGAGAGTTCGGGACCCTCGACGAACTCGTGCCGAGCTGCCAACGGGAACTGACCATCACCCAGGCCCGGCACACCGCCCGGGCCGTCGCCCTCACCGCCCCCTTCCTGGTCGCCTGCTGGTACCTGGCCTGGACCACCGACCACGATCAGCCCTGGCAGCTGCCACGCACGGCTCAGCTACTGGCCGTTCATCTGGCCGGTGTTGCCAGCGTCGCAGCACTACTCGCCGCGGCGACGCTGGCCACCACCGGCACCCTCGCCCGCTGGCTGCCCATTCCGCACCAGCTGCCCCTCGCGGTCGCATGGACCGGTACTACCGCCAGCGTTGCCATGGCGGTCGCGACGCTCGCGCTCGCCACCGCCTCCGTCCTGGCCACGAACTGGCCACTGCTCGCGTTCGCCGGCGCACTCGCAGCCGCGTCGCACGCCGTGGTGGCAGCCTCGGCCCGCGCCTGCCGCCAATGCGCGCGCCTGCCGGCCACGTGACCCACCGCCTCTCGGCTGCGCGGCTGACGTACCCTCGGACACGTCAACGGGCCATCAGCCACTGGATCAAGATCACCTACGTAATCGCAGGTAGTTACCCGTGTGCGGCTGGCTGCCCGCCGTCGGCGGCCACTGGTGCGCGAAGGCCTGGCATGGTGACCGCGGCGAGGTCCAGGCGGCAACAGCGCGAAGAGGCGAAGCACGCCGGTCCGCCCTGTAGAGCACTGCTCTGCACTGGGCGCCACCGAACGGCAAATTACATCGTCACAATCCATTCGTGCCCCCGCCGAATCCGGCGGCACGGCGCGTGATCAACTGCCGGTGCTCCATGCCAACCTGCTGGCACGCGCAGTGGCTTGGAGCTGGAGGTAGACCGCCCATGGCGGCGAACAACGACCCCACCGTCAGGGGAGCAGTGGTGTACCTGGAGAGGTTCACCAGCGGCCTCTGCCTGGAAAGGCCGGCCGACGTCCAGCAGTACAGCGCGCTGTACACGCACCTGCAGGCCCAGGCCCACAGCCCGGACCACACCCA
>NZ_MEHJ01000004.1 GCF_001746415.1 Streptomyces agglomeratus | reverse complement strand
ATGCGCGGGCGCCAAGCGGCTTCACAAATGGAGGTCCACGTCAAGCTTGCCGCCTCCGCCCGCATGGTTCTTTCGGACGTGGAAGCGGCGCTGCAGCGTATGGACCAGGGCCGTTACGGCAGGTGCCACCTGTGCGCCCAGCCCATCGCCCTGGCACGCCTGAAGATCGTGCCGCAAGCCCGCTACTGCGGCCGCTGCCACCACGTCCGAGAAGCAGGTCGGTGACCGTATGTCCGTGTACTTCGCACCCTCTGATGACCCCACCACCTGGCCGGTGTGCCGACGCTGTCCCGGGATCGCCCTTGACATGGGCAGCTCCCGCACCCGCGCCTGGGCGCCCGGCCGCGGGATCATCCTCGACGTCCCCACCATCACCTTCGAGGGCGCCGCAGGGTCCCACCCCATCCAGCGCGGCACCATCGTCGACCCCCAGGGCACCGCACGGATGCTGCAGCGTCTCTTGGGCCCCCGCATTCCCCGCCACGCCCGGCCTCTTATCGCCCTAACCACGCCCGTGCTGGGCGGCATCGCCTACCGCGAGGCAGCGCGCACCGCATTGGAAGTGCTACGCCCCCGGACCGTGTTGACCATCCCCACCGCCACAGCAGTGGCGCTGGGCGCGGGGGCGGACATGAGCCGCCCCCTGCTCATCGTGGACATCGGCGCCCACCTCACCGATGTGTTTCTGCTCAGCGACGGGGCGGTCGTCGATGCGCACCGCACCGCCCTGGGCACCGACGACCTGGACCACGCGACCACCCATCGCACCATCGCCGACGCGGTGACCGGCACGGTGACCGATATGCTCCGAAAGGACCACACCACACAGACCCTCGACGCCGTCCAAAGCGGAGTCCTCCTGGCCGGCGGCGGTGCCCTGCGCCCCCACTTCGCCGGCCAGCTCGCGCAAGACCTACACGTGCCCGTGCGGCTGCTGCCCGCCCCGCACACCGCCGCCCTTCGCGGCGCCGCCAAAATCCTGCAGTCCGCCCGCGGACACCCTTCCGCCACCCACTTCGCCGGCCACCCGCCACCGCGGTAGCAGCAGCGCGGCCGAGCCACCACCCCTGATCGCTCGGTCCGCTGAGTCAGCAGGCAACGGCCTCTTCGCAAGTGAAGGAGAGAGGCGACGTGACCGACGAGATACCGCAGGCCGAGCCGCGCCCCGCCCTGCGCCCCGCCAGACTGTGGCGATGGCGGCGCAGCCCCCTGCGCCGCCCCACCGACCTGGTACAGGCATGGATCGGGCTTGCCCTGACCTTGGCCCTGCTGGCTGCCACCCCGCTGGCCATGGTGCTGGTGGGCACCACCGTGCACCGCTCCCTGCAGCAGACCGCCGACGAACAGGCCCAGTCACGACACCGCACCACGGCCGTACTGCTCCACGACGCCCCCCGCCACCCCGAACCCGGATCACAGGAGGAGCAGCACAGCCGATACCCGGTCAAGGTCCGCTTCACCGGTCCCGCAGGACACCCCCAAACCGCCACGACCGAAGTACGGCCCGGCCTGCCCGCCCAGAGCACTGTCCAGGTGTGGACCACCGACACCGGAAGAATCACCGGCCCGCCCTGGACCGTTGAGCAGATCCGCAGCCGCACCTTCGGCTCGGCCGGCGCAGCCGGCACAGGAGTGCTCATTGCCGGAGCGCTCACCTACGCCGCGGCCGCCCGCGCACTGGACCGGCGACGCCTGGCCGACTGGGACAAGGCATGGGCCCAGACCGCACCCCGCTGGACGCCACCAACATGACAGCCGCTCCCTGGCCAATCAGGCCGGTGACGCGCTTCACAGCCGTCAGTGGACCGAGCACCGTGCATCACCTGACGACTTCAGCTTCGTGGCATTCCCCGCACATCGCTCAAGGGAGAGCTGTACAAGGCAGAGGCCATCATCTGTTCCGATCTGCTGGTTCCGTAGCGAAGGCCGCTCAGAATCACACCGATCAGGCGCAAATCACCTTTCCTCCTCATCGAGGCACCTACGTGCCGTGACGAGGCCGCGGTGACCGGGCCACGACGCGGTTGTTTCAGGCGGCCAGGGCAGCGGTGCCCAGCGCGACCAGCGCGACCAACTTGCCCCCTCGCAGGCGACGTAGACCAGGTGAGCGCGGGAGCGCGCGACGTCCTCTCCGACCAGGACCCGGTCGGAGCGACGGTTGAGGACGGGCCGGACCGCGACCATCTGCACCGCCAGCAGCGCGACGGCGATGACCGTCAGGACGAGCACGGCCACAGGCGGCCCGCCACTGGCGACCGCCACTGGCGACCGCCACGACCACGACTGGAGACGCTCGGCCCGGCATCGACGGGCGCGGTGTGGCGGTTGTCGGAGCCCGGTCGGCAGGTCGACGCCAATGTCGTCCGGATCCCGCCCGAGCGGCGCGTCGAAACCCATGCCGAGCCGGACCTGGATGTCCTTCTGCTGGTCGTGGCCGGCGACGGCACGCTGGTCACCCCTGAGGGGTCGTCCCCTCTGGGTCAAGGCAGCCTCGCCTGGCTGCCCCACGGCTCTACCCGCGGCCTTGCCGCGGGGGAACGGGGCATGTCGTACCTGACCGTTCACCGGCGCCGGCCCGGCATGCGGATCCAGGCCGCTGGAAGCCGGGATCCGGGACCCGGTCGACTGCGGCCCTGAACTGTCCTCTGCTGGGGGTCTTTCTGGCGTAGGCGCCGTCCCACCGAGCTCACGGGAGTGCCGAGCCGGCGTCGTCGTACACAAGAAGGCCGTCATCGCGAAGACGCACGCCTGGCGTCGGACTGTGCGCCGTGAGGCGTCCGTCGTGCATCAGGTGGCGGACGAGCATGCCGCGGGCCAGGACGGCGAAGTCGGCGATCAGGCGCCGGTGGCATCGCCACCACACCGCCTCGCTGCACATCACCACGGTGCGCTCCCGACCCGCTTGTTGCATGAGGGCGTCCATGGCGGAGACGAACTCCGGGCTGCGGGTATGCGCGGCGTAGCCGCGGAAGGACGTGTTACGCCAGACCGTGTCGGGCGAGTTTGGCGGCGGTTTGCGGAAGCCGCCCAGGCGCGGCTCCCACCGGTAGGCGATGCCCTCTTCGGGCATCCACAGGGCCAGCCGATGCCGTGACAGGTCCGGGTCACGGCGGCTGCCGGGAGCGGTCCTGACGTCCACGACGGCGGTGACACCGGCTTCCCGGAGGAGCTGTGACAGTGAAGCCCGGCCTGCGGTGCTGTGGCCGAAGGTGATCAGCCCGAGCCGGGGCATCACGGATCCGTCTGCGGGGCCGGTCCGGTCAAGGTCCATACATCGAGTTCAGCAGCTTCCGGCCGGAACGGCACCGGCCGACCAGCGCCCCGTTCGGCTGTCCAGGTCAGTGAGGCAGGCCGGTTAGGGCGAGGAACTCACTGCGGGATCGTGCATCGCTGCGCAGCAGGCCGAGGAGTGTGGAGGTCATGGTCGTCGTCCCGGTGGCCTGGACGCCGCGCAGCGTCATGCAGGTGTGCTCGGCTTGGATGACGACGCCGACGCCTTTGGGCTCCAGGTGGGCCTGGAGCCAGTCGGCGACCTGCTTGGTGAGCCGCTCCTGCACCTGAGGACGGCAGGCGAAGTACTCCAGGACCCGGGCGAGCCTGGACAGCCCCAGGATCCGGTGCCCGGGCAGGTAGCCGATGTGGGCCGTCCCTACGAACGGCAGAAGATGATGCTCACAGACGCTCCGGAGCGGGATGCTCCGGGCGAGCACCAGTTCGTCGTAGCCCTCGTCGTTGGGGAACGTGGTCAGGTCGAACGGGCGAGGGCTGAACAGTTCGGCGTAGGCGCGGGCCATGCGGCCCGGCGCAGGCTCTCCGAACCGGTGTCGATACCCAGCGCCTGGAGGAACTGCCCCGCTGCCAGTTCAGCGGCCGTCAGATCCACCCCTTGCGCGTCGTGGACCACGCGCAGGGCGGCGGGCACCGCCGCTATCGATGCCTGGTTGACCGCGGCGCCGGGGGCAATGTGCAGGGCGGACTGGAGGTGCTGGGTCATGTCACTCACCCGTCCCGAGTGCGGTGAGCAGGACGAGGACCAGGGTCACGACCGCGGCGAGCCCGTGTCCCGCGACGACGGGGACGGGGAAGTGGCGTTCGGCCGGTGCGCTCTGGCCGGCACCGGCCGGTGCGGCAGCGCGGCCCCGGTGGACGGGAATCCAGCGGGCGAACATCACGAACCCGAGCAGGGCGACGGGCAGCAGGAGACCGAAGGCGGTCCAGGCCAGAGGGTCCTTGCCAGTGACCACGTAGAGGATCCACACGACGAGGCCGACGGCGGCGAGTGCGAAGTGGCCGAAGATGACAGGGACGGGCAGGTGGCTGGTGCCGCCACGGGCGCCGCCGCGTGAAAGCCAGATGCCGAGCATGTAGAAGCCGCCGAGAGCGGTGACCACCCAGGTGATCAGTGCGGCGATGTCCATGGGGAACTCCGTGAGCGGTAGAGGTGAAGGCGTAGTGCCGATGCGTCGCTGGAGGCGCACGGGTCAACGGCGCTCTGAGTGCCGGCGGGAGGAAACGAAACCCTCGACCTGGGTCGCCTCGTCGGCGACGCGGACGCCGTAGCGGTAGGCGAGCTTGCCGCCCAGGAACCCCGAAACGCCGAGCACGGCCAGCGTCACGGCGTTCAGTACGAGCTGCCCCGCCCCGACGCTGCCGGACGGCCCGTCCCGGCGTGACGCCACAGGAAGTTGCCTGCGTACGCGGCGGTCACCAGCAGGTTCAGCGTCATGTGGATGAGGCCAATACGGAAGGCGCGCGTGCCGGCGGGGATGGCGAACAGATCCAGGAACCCGGCCATCGCAGCAGCCAGTGCCCCGATAACGCCCATGGCGATCAGCCACATCGCACCGCGGGCGAGGAAGTCGGGATCGTCCACGAGGTGGGAGGCGATGTCGAAGATGAGGCTGCCCACCCACGCGCCGATCGGCACTGTGACCAGGATCGGATGGAACGGGTGCCCGTACGGGCCGGCGAGGACGGCGCTGACCGGCTGCTTCGCCTGTTGGCGCAGTTCGCTGGACATGGCATGGTCCTCTCCCGCGAGTTTCACTAATGAGTATTGGACTTATTCTCTGGAACAGTCAAGCCGCCAGGGAAGAGAGGCGGACCCGACCGGTTACGCACACACAGATTGGAGTTATCGTGAATGTATGACCTCTGACCTGACCCCGGCTTCTCCTCAGGCCCCCGCCGCTTCGGGGTGGAAGCGGTCTCGGTGCTCGGGACGAGGTGCGCCGCAGGCTGTATGGCTTCATACGGCGCGCCCACCGGCCGGTGACGCGGGAGGAGGCCGCCGCCGATGCCGGGATCTCGGCCAAGCTGGCCGCGTTCCACCTCGACAAACTGGTCGCGTCGGGGCTGCTGACTTCCCGATACGACCACCCGGGCGGCATCCGCAGGGTGGGCCGCAAGCCCAAGGTGTACGAGCCGGCAGACACCGACATCCGCATCTCCATCCCCGAGCGCCGTCCCGACCTCGTGGCCGAGATCCTCATCGACGCGGTCCTCCACCAGCAGCCGGGCGAGGACGCGCAGTCCGCTGCATTGCGCACGGCCCGCCACCGCGGTGAGGAACTTGGAGCCGCGACACGCGCCAGCGGCCGTCCCGGCCGTTTGGGGCCCGAGCGTTCTCTCACGCTTTCCGAGTCCGTGTTGGAGGAGTACGGCTTCGAGCCCGACCGGCAGGCCCCAACCGAGGTGCGGCTGCTGAACTGCCCCTTCCACCCGCTGGCCGCCCGGTCGCCTGAGCTGGTGTGCGGGATCAACCACGCCTTCCTCGGCGGCTTCCTCACCGGCCTGCAGGCAAGTGGGATCGAGGCGGTACTCGCCCCTCACCCGGGCCGGTGTTGTGTGGAACTACGTGCCGCAGCCGGCGGTGCGAGCGTGCCCGAACCTGCCACCGGGTCGTGCGCGAAGGAGGTCTGCACCCGGCCCGCACAGGATCCGGGCGGCACGTGGACGTAATCCCGCGAAACGACGCAAGGGAGAAGATCATGAGTGAGAACCTGGACCGGTTGGCCGCCGAAGGCGTAGCGGTCTGGCTCGATGATCTGAGCCGGGAGCGGCTCGCCAGTGGCGGGCTGGCCGACTTGGTGCGTGACCAGCGGGTGGTGGGCATCACCAGCAACCCGACGATCTTCGCCAAGGCGATCCGCTCGGGTGCCCGCTACGACGCACAGCTCGGTGATCTCGCCCGGCGCGGGGTGCGGGTCGAGGAAGCTGTCAGGCTGCTGACAGCGTTCGACGTGCGCTGGGCCTGTGACGTACTGCGCCCCGTGTACGAGGCCAGTGACGGGGTGGACGGCCGGGTGTCGCTCGAGGTGGACCCGCGCGTCGCGCACGACACGGCGGCGACGATCGCCGAGGCCCGAGCCCTGTGGTGGCTGGTGGACCGGCCGAACCTGTTCGTGAAGATCCCCGCCACCCGGCCCGGCCTGGAGGCGATCAGCACCGCGCTCGCGGAAGGCATCAACATCAACGTCACACTGGTCTTCTCCCTCGACCGTTACGACCAAGTGCTCCGCGCCTTCCTCGACGGCATGGGTAAGGCTCATGCCGCGGGGCGTGACCTGGCGTCCATCGCGTCGGTGGCCTCCTTCTTCGTCAGCCGTGTGGACACCGAGGTCGACAGCCGGCTGGACAAGATCGGCACGCCGGATGCAATGGCCCTGCGCGGGCGGGCCGCGATTGCCAACGCGCGCCTGGCCTACCAGCACTTCGAGCAGGCCGCCGCCTCCCAGGAGTGGCAGGCGCTGGCCGCGGCCGGGATGCGGCCCCAGCGCCCGCTGTGGGCTTCCACCGGGGTGAAGGATCCCGCCTACGCCGACACCCGCTACGTCGACGAACTGGTGGCGCCCGGGGTGGTCAACACCATGCCGGAGCAGACTCTGCGTGCGGTCGCCGACCACGGCCGCATCCAGGGCGACACCATCCACGGCACTTACCCGGCATCCCAGCAGGTCCTCGACGACCTGGAGACCGCCGGAGTGTCCTACGACGACGTGGTCCGCGTGCTGGAGGACGAGGGCATCGCCAAGTTCACCGCCTCCGGCAACGAACTGTTCGAGCAACTGGACGCCGAACTGCAACCCACGCGCACCGCCGCCTGACGCAGCGACAGTCGACGAACGGTCCGAGCACCCCCTCACCGGCGACCACCTATCGGCAGACACACCGGGGAACAAATCAAACCGCTGACAGCGCAGGGCTATCGACAACGATGGCCTGGCCACGGGCGACGCCTGGCAGTGAGCGGATCACCACCCGCCCGCGGGCCGAGCCAATGCAGCAGAGGAGAGGACATGGCCGTGAATAACGCATTCGTGATCGTCGGAGCCAGCCTGGCCGGTGCGAAGGCAGCACAGACCCTCCGCGAAGAGGGCTTCGACGGCCCGATCGTGCTGCTCGGAGAGGAAAGCGAGCGCCCCTACGAAAGGCCGCCGCTGTCGAAGGGCTACCTGCTGGGCAAGGACGAGCGTGACACCGTCTACGTCCATCCTCCCCAGTGGTACGCCGAGCACGACGTCGACCTGCGCCTTGGCAGCACGGCAACCGCGGTCGACCCGGCCGGACACGAGGTGACGTTCGCTGACGGCAGCCGCATCGGTTACGAGAAGCTGCTCCTGACCACCGGCTCCTCACCACGTCATCTGACCGTGCCCGGTGCCGACCTCGACGGCGTGCACTACCTGCGCCGGCTCGCCGACAGCGACCGCATCAAGGAATCCTTCGAATCCGCATCCCGCATCGTGGTGATCGGCGCCGGCTGGATCGGTCTGGAGACCGCGGCCGCCGCCCGCGCGGCGGGCGTCGAGGTCACAGTGCTGGAGATGGCGGAGCTGCCGCTGCTGCGCGTGCTGGGCCGCGAGGTGGCCCAGGTCTTCGCCGACCTGCACACCGATCACGGAGTCGACCTGCGCTTCAGTGTCCAAGTCGCCGAGATCACCGGTACCGAGGGCAGGGCGAACGGTGTGCTGCTGGAGGACGGCAGCCGCATCACTGCCGACGCGGTCATCGTCGGGGTCGGCATCACCCCCAACACTCAGCTCGCCGACGCTGCCGGCCTGGAGGTCGACAACGGCATCCGCGTCGACGCCCACCTGCGCACCTCGCACCCGGACATCTACGCCGCCGGGGACGTCGCCAACGCCTTCCATCCACTGCTCGTCAAGCACATCCGTGTCGAGCACTGGGCCAACGCCGTCAACCAGCCGCAAGTCGCGGCCAAGGCGATGCTCGGCCAGGACGTGGCCTACGACCGTGTGCCCTACTTCTTCACCGACCAGTACGACCTGGGCATGGAGTACACCGGCTACGTCGAACCCGGCGGCTACGACCAAGTCGTCTTCCGCGGCCGAAGGGAGACGCGTGAGTTCATCGCGTTCTGGCTCTCCGGCGGCAGGGTGCTCGCGGGCATGAACGTCAACGTCTGGGACGTCACCGACCCGATCCGCGCTCTCGTCACCTCCGGCCGAGCAGTCGACGCAGGCAAACTCGCCGATGTGGACGTTCCCCTGGCACAGCTTCTCAAGCACCCCGACGCGACCGGCTGATTCGGAGAAGAACCGTTCCGCGAGGGCCTTTCTCATCAGCCCGGTTATCCCGGTCCGGATCGTCGCCGATCAGGCAATGTCGGCCACTCACCGGCGGCGTTCTATTGCACTTCTTCAAGCTGTCCTGTGGCGACGTCGAGGACGAACCCGCGTACGGACTCGCGGTGGGGAAGGTAGGGACTCGCTTTGATGCGGCTGATGGACCGTCGCACGTCGACCTCCACGTCATGAAAGGACTCCTCCGGCCAAAGTGGGCTAAGTAGCCGTATCTCAATCGAACATGGAACGTGTAGGTCGAACAGGTTTCCCGCCGGGGTGATCTTCCCGTTGTGCGCGCATGAAGGCAGGGCCTCTCGGTAGCTCGGGGATGCGAATCTAACCGAGCAGTGCCGGGAGGCCCTGGTGTCGTTGTTGTACGCGTCCGAACCCGTTCAGTTCAACTCGGCTGCTCCATCGTGTGACTGCCTCGCGCATGTGTACGGCAACGCGGCCGACCATCCGGACCGGGAACGCCGGTATCCCTCGGACATGTCGGATGCGGAATGGGCGGCCATCCGGCCTTTGGTGCCGGTGCCGGCCTGGCTTCAGGGACGGGGCGGGCAGCCCGAGGGCTACTGCCATCGGCAGATGTTGGACGCGATCCGTTACCTGGTCGCGGGCGGGATCTCCTGGCGGGCGATGCCCGTGGACTTCCCTGATTGGGGCCGGGTCTACGCGTTCTTCCGCCGCTGGCGCGAGCACGGGCTGACCACAGAGTTCCACGACCGGATGCGCGGACGGGTGCGTGAGCAGGAGGGCCGTGAGGCGGAGCCGACGGCCGGGATCATCGATGCGCAGTCGGTGAAGGCAGCGGCCTCGGTGCCGTCCGTCTCGCGCGGATGGGACGGCGGGAAGAAGGTGGGCGGCCGCAAGCGGCACATCGTGACCGACTGCCTCGGTCTGCTCCTGGTCGTCGCGGTCACCGCCGCGAACATCGGTGACCGGGATGCCGCGGTGGGTCTGCTGCAGCGGCTACGCCGCCTGCACCGCGACATCTGCCTGGTCTGGGCCGACGGCGGTTACACCGGCGGCCTGGTCGACTGGTGCCGGCAGAAACTCGCGCTCACCCTGGAGGTCGTCAAGCGCACCGAAGATACGGCGGGGTTCGTGGTGCTGCCGAGGCGTTGGGTGGTAGAGCGCACGTTCGCGTGGTTGATGCATTCGCGCCGACTGGCCCGGGACTACGAGACGTTGCCAGCCAGCAGCGAGGCGATGATCCGGTGGTCGATGGTCACGCGGATGGGCCGGCGTCTGGCGCGGACACGGGCCGCCGGCCGGCTCTGAACATCCCCGACGTCTCCTGCATGAGCCACCCGCGCTCCACCAGGCGCCTGGCCTTCGAGCGCACCCCCTCGACCTTCGCCGGCGTCGTCTCCAAGCCCAGCCCCACCGTGATCTCCCTGGCCTTCAGCGGTCCTTGGCCCGCCGACTGCCGCTCCTCCAGCACGCCCAGGATCCGCTGGTAGTCCGGCGCCAGCACCGTCACGGGCAGTCCTTCGCGCCAGGGTGGCACGATCGAGCCCGGCACCGGCGCGGGCGCGGTTTCCCGCTCCGCCTCAACCTCGGTCACTGCGGTGGTCCCGGCAACCGAGGCTGCCAGGGCCTCGACCAGCTCTTCCCGCGCGATCACCCGCCGGTCCAGCTCGATCTCGGCGGCCTCCAACACCCCAGCCAAACGGGCGACTTCCTCCCGCAGCCCTTCCACCCGCACCCGGGCCGCTGTCTCCCGCTCCTCCAGCACTCCCAGCACCGACGCCATCGCGCACCCCTCACTCACGGAGCGGAAACAAGACGCCGGATGTCTCCCTCCTTCAGAGCTAGACCATTCCTGACCAGCACAAATCAAGCGATCATGTTCGGTTGAGATACGGCTTCTGAGGAGTTGGGCGGTGCGGTGGCGCAGGGTGGTCACTTCGATCGTCGCGTTGGATGGCCCGGGCAGTGCGAGCTCCCGCCGGAGATGGGCGGCCGTGCGGGCATGGGCGGGATGAAAGGTGAGCACGCCGGCGATGGGCTGGGGGGCCTCCCCCTGAGTGGTGGACACGCTGATACTGGATCTGCTCGATCCGGAGGAAGCGAGAAGACCGCCGATGGCGATGAAGGACTATTCGGACGAGTTCAAGGCCCGTGGCCCTGTACGAGTCCACACCCGGGGCGATCTACAAGAGCATCGCCGCTGACCTGGGCGTCAACCGGGCGACCCTGCGGGAGTGGGTACTGCGGGACCGCGAACGCCGTGGCATCACCGCCGCGGCTGCGAAGCCGGGCGCCCAGCCTCGGGAGGCGGTGCCGTCCGCTGATCCGAACGAGCGGGTGCGGCAGTTGGAGGCCCGGGTGGCCGAGCTCGAGGCAAGTGAGCGCAAGCTCGCCACCGAGCGGGACATCCTCCGCAAGGCGGCCAAGTATTTCGCCGGAGAGACGAACTGGTGATGAGCCGCTTCCAGTTCGTTGACGACCATCGCAACACCTACGAGGTGAAGCGGCTCTGCCAGGTCCTGGACGTGAACCGGTCCAGCTACTACAAATGGCTCGCCGGCGCCGAGGCCCGGGCCACCCGGCAGCGGGAGGACCGGATCCTGGCCGAGGAGATCCGCGAGGTCCACGGCGCATCCGGCGGCGCCTACGGCTCCCGCGCGTGACCGCCGAGCTCCGCGAGAAAGGACGGCGGGTCAACGAAAAGCGCGTCGCCCGGATCATGCGGACGTTCTCCATCACCGGAATCCGCCTGCGCAGACGCGTGCGCACCACCGTCCCCGACCCGGCCACCTCACCGGTCCCGGACCTGTTCCAGCGGGACTTCACCGCCACCGAACCCGGCCTGAAATACATGGGCGACATCACCTATCTCCCCCTGAAAAACGGGGAGTTCCTCTATCTCGCGACCGTGCTGGACTGCTTCAGCCGCAAGGTCGTCGGCTGGTCCATCGCCGACCACATGCGCACCGGCCTGGTCGCCGACGCACTGCGGATGGCGGCCTCGACCCGAGGCGGCCTGGACGGTGCCGTGTTCCACTCCGACCACGGGGCCCAATACGGATCCCGGGCCTTCGCCGGCCTCTGCGACCAGTTCGGAGTGACCCGATCGATGGGCGCGGTCGGCACCAGCGCCGACAACGCGGCCTGCGAAAGCTTCCACGCCTCCCTGAAACGCGAGACCCTCCAGGGCACCCACGACTACGGTGACGCCGACACCTGCCGCAGGACCGTCTTTGCCTGGCTGACCCGCTACAACACCCGCCGCCGGCACTCCGCCAACGGCCACCTCAGCCCCAACGAATACGAACGCCGACACCACACCGCTAAACTCACGCTCGCCGCGTGATCAATAACCGCGTGCCCACCTTCACGGGGGAAGGCCCATTCTTCATCCCTGTGCGACATGTCATTAACAAACCCAGCACGTAGCGTCTGGCAGGCTGATCTTCTACGCGTCGGGACCCGAATTCGGAACTGAGGGGTGTCGTCGGCGTCATCCCTCCTCCTGCGGACTGCGCTCGGTTGGACAACCTGGCGCTGTCGGAAGAGGGCTGCTTCGCTGCCGATCATGGCTGGTTGCAGGGTCTCGGCTGCCCCGCCTGAAAGGTGCAAAGCTCCGCCGTCGGAGATTCTGCCGGTGACGCCGGTGCTCGCACGAGTCCATTCGGCAGTGACTAGAGATGAGAGAGGGGCGCCGATGCGGAGCCGAACGAGCAGGGATGGTCATCGTTTCGTCGGACGTCCGCGTGGCGTTGGGTGCTCTCTACGAAGCAGGCACGTCGCGACGGGTGGGCTCGCGGCCGCAATCCTTTTCCTCTTCGGATGTGAGCTGCCTAGACCGTACGCACCGCCGAGCCCGAACGCTGCGGGTGGGTATACGTATTACATCAGTCCGGATGGTGACGACGAAAATGACGGTATGTCCTCCTCCCGCGCTTGGCGGTCGCTGGCGCGGGCCGACTCGGCGAAGGTTCAAGCCTGGGGACCGGCTGAGACTCCGGGCTGGTGTCCGCTTCCGCGGCGAGTTGACTCTTGGCTCGCAAGATGCGGGAAGCGCGAAGGCTCCCGTGGTGATCGATTCGTACGGCGACGGACGAGCCACGATCGTGGCCAACGGTAAATCAGGAATCTCCGTCCACAACACAGCTGGTGTCGAGATCCGCAATCTCAACCTCGTCGGCGACGCCACCTCGTTCAAGAAGCGGGCCGGCATCAGCTTCTTCGCCGATGCCGCAGGCGGCAAAGAGCTGGACCACGTCACCGTCTCCAATGTCGATATCTCACGTTTCCGGACCGGGATCGGGATCGGCGCGGGAAGGGGTAGCTCAGGCTTCCGCGATGTGCGGGTCACCGACTCCACCGTGCGCGACAACAAGGATGCGGGTCTCGCCACGTACGGGCCCGCCTTCGATGCGGAGGCTCCGAAGTACGCGCATGAGCGTGTGACCCTGTCACGAGTCAAGGCGTACGGCAATGACGGCGACCCAGCGGCCCACGACCGCAATACCGGTAGCGGCATCGTCCTCGGCAGTGTCCGCACCGGCAAGGTACAGCGGTCCATCTCGCACGACAACGGGTCGAAGTCGTCTGCCATGGCAATGGAGGGGCCAGAGGGGATCTGGACGTACGACTCGACCGGATTGGTCATCGAGAACAACGTGTCGTACGCCAACCACACCGGCTCTCGTTCGGACGGTGGCGGGTTCGGCCTGGACAACAATGTGTCCTCCTCGGTGCTCCAGTACAACCTGTCCTTCCGCAACGACGGCCCCGGATACTTGGTCTATTCCGCTGCGG
>NZ_MEHJ01000003.1 GCF_001746415.1 Streptomyces agglomeratus | reverse complement strand
GGCATCCGGGTTACCCGGCTCTGGGGTGGGGCGGCTTGGGGTGGGGGCCCCGCTCCGTTGGGGCCCCCACAGCGCGCAATCCGAAATCCGCGAATGGCACGCTTCGACCGGCTCAACATCGAGGGTGGGTCCCGGGTTACGGGCCGGTCGGGTGAAGCGTGGTGGGCGGCGCCGTTTCGGTCGGGGCAGGGTCGTTGGGGTGGGGCATGCTGACGAGCAGGTGCCTGTGGTGGCGCCGGCAGGCCAGCGTGGTGCGGGGCCATCCCTCCACCCTCCGTCCTCGCACCACGCTGTACGGGCCGGTGCTCCCGTACCACGGCTGCATCCGGATGATGTGGGCGCTTTGGGCACCGTGATGTCTTGGCGGGTCGAGGGTGGGCAAGTACGAAGGCCCGGTGAGCCGGCCCCGGTAGGCGGAGAACCCCGGGTCGGCCACGTTGAGAAGCAGAGCATCGTGCGGACGCTGTTCGCCTTGGGTGCTCGCGGTGTGGGGCAGCGGGCAGTTCGGCACGAGGAGTTATTCGAGGACGGCGAGGTGGTCGGCGGAGGCGCCGCGCCATTCGATCAGGAAGATGGTTGCGTCGTCGCTGGTGCGTTGGCCGCGTTCTTGTTTGAGGGCGCGGGAGAGAAACAGAGCTGCGGCGCGGATTTCTTGGTCCGGGTGTGCGTTGATGCAGCGGATGAGGCGTTCTTCGCCGAAGGGTTCGCCGTCGGCGTCGCGTTCCTCGATGATGCCGTCGGTGTAGCAGAGAACCCGGTCGCCGCGCTGGAGTTGGTACTGGGTGATCGTAGGGAGTTCGCCGCCGAAGCCGACCGGCAGGGTGGTGGGGCCTTCCAGCTGCCGGGCGACCTCATGGTTGCGGATCAGTATCGGTGCGGGATGGCCGGCGTTGACCCACTGCAGGCGGCCGGTGATGACGTCCAGGTCCATCATCTGCGCGGTGACAAAATGATCGGGCCCGAACTGCTCGGCGATGGCCCGGTCCATGAACGCGTACTTCTGGGCCAGGTCGATGCCGGAGCGTCTGGCGTGGCGATAGGCGCCGACGGCGACGGTCGCCATGGTGGCGGCGTCCAGCCCATGGCCCATCGCGTCGATGACGGCCGCGTGCAGGATGTTGTCGTTGAGGGCGTAGTCGAAGCTGTCGCCGGCGATGTTGTAGGCGGGTTCGAGGGCCCCGGACACGGCGACCTGCGGTACGGACATCGTCAATGGCGGCAGCAGGGACCACTGCATCTCCGCGGCCACGCTCATCGGTTCGCGGCGCCGGGCCTGGAAGAACCGGTCGGTATACGCGTGCTTGGTGACCAGCATGTCGGCGACCAGGCCGGCGAGTCTGCGCAGCAGGCGCCGGTCGTCGTCATCGACGGTGTCCAGGGTGAGGGCCATGACGCCCACCTCGTCGCTGCCGTCCAGCAACGGCAGATACACCCGCACGCCGTCGGCCTGCCGCACCTCGACAGCGGTGGCACGCAGGAAGGCGGTCCCGGCCGGCGAATCAGCGATCACCTCGGGCTCACCCACGATCAGCCTCTTGCCCGGCAGCGGCACGAGCAGTTCCTGCGCATAGTCCTGCAGAAGGATCGAGACCCCGCGGCCACCCACCATGGCCACTTCCTCCGCGATCAGCGGAGCGATCAACTGCGGCGGCATCTCGTGCGCCCGATCCAGCAACACCCCCAAATAGCCGCTCACCGAACCCCTCCGACCGATCCACCCCGCGATGATCAGCCCACCGCTCACCGTCCGCCACAACCGCTCCCTCTGGCGTGCCCGTGGGCTGCCGATCACCTGTCCGAGGCATCCATGGTCCTCGCGCCCCAGAAGCTGGCATCAAACGATCATCACCCGCCGGCTCCCGACACGCAGACCGCACGGGCTCTTGTTACTGATGTATCCCTCTGACGGCCGCAGGCGGGACCGGGAAAGACTCGGCGAGCCGTTCACTCGCTGGTCCGAAGACGGCAACGGGTACGAGGGAGAACGCCCCGAGGACATCAAAGTCCTGCCAGGCCCGCAGCAGGGCTGTCACCCCGGGTCCCCGGCATTCTCCTCGGAGGACCGGGCCCGGAGTCGGTCTGGCGCCGTCAACGGGCGCTGCGGTCCGGAGAGTGAGCTCATTGGGTGAGTGAGCGGCATGGCAGCCGCAGTCCTCGGTTTTCACTGCTCATGCTCCTGATATGTGCTGATTGCGTCCCGGGTCGTGGCGCACCGCGTCAACGGATCCAAAGGAGACTGCTGTGCTCAATTCCGTGAAAACCACACTGGCGCTGACCGTCGGAGGCCTGGCGTTGGGGCTGCTCGGCGCCGCCACTCCGGCAACTGCGGCCGACCAGATCGGGACCCCAGTTGCCGGTGCCACGGCGGATCAGGCAAGTGGGGCGGCGGCCTATACCAAGTACGGCAGGGTCATCGCGAGTACCGGAGTCAAGATCCGCAGCAGGGCAACCACTTACTCCGGGGTGCTGGGCAGCTTCCATTCAGGGGCCAAGATCGCCCTGGCCTGCAAGGTGTACGGCCAAAACGTCGACGGCAACCACATCTGGTACAAGCTGGACCACCGCAGCGGCTGGGTCACCGCCCGCTACGTCAAGAACCTGGACTACATCCCGTGGTGCCGCTGACCCGCACACGGTGGGCCAGGCGTCGCTGACCAAGAGCTGAGCGCTGCCCATGCGCCGCAAGGCCGTGACGAGGTGTGTCTCGGGAGCCTCGAATCCCTGCACAGGTAGGGGCCCATGGCCTGCCGGCGCGCGGGCGGGCCGCCGAGGGGCGCCTGCTTACGTCTGGTTGTACCCGGCCATGAGGTTGGCAGCAGGCGCGTCGTGTCGCTCTCGGTCCGGGAGTGTCCCGGCGCGAAACCTGGTGGATCAGACGTGAGCAAGGCTCACAGCGTGGAACGGTGGCGTCATGAGCGATGAAGCGGCGGCCGCATTGCGCGGAGATATCGACCTTGCGATGTCGTACCTCATGGGTGCGATGCACGGGATCGCTGACAGATACCGCGAATTGGGGTCGGGCACCGGGCGAGGGTTCGGGCCGGACGCCGAGTATCGCGAAAACAGGATCCCCACGGGCAAGCCACTGCAGGCACTGGCGGAGGTCCTCGCTGCCGAGGCTGCGGACATCGCCGCTCGCTGTGCTGCCCTGGACGTCCAACGAGCCGCGCTCAAGCAACTCGAAGACGAAAATCTGAGGCGCAGGGCCTTTGCAGCTGCCCACGATTGAAGTCATCACCGATACGTCGTCGCTCGGCTTTGTCCGCGTCCGTCGAATTCCTCAGTCGAAGGCTGAAAAGAAAACGTTCTTCCCTGTCTTGGTGGGCGAGCGCACACTGCTCCAGCCCAGGGCCTGCTGCGCGTTGACGGTGATCCTTGCCGCATGCTGCCGGACTGTCAGGTGGCCGCTGTCTTCAAACGCCGTGGATGCGAGGTTCCGAAGGTCGCGCAGGGTGGCCCGCCTTGCGGCCCTTCTCATCTTCCGCACGGCGCAAACCTCCCGAGACAAGCAGGTGAACCGCGCCGCGCAACGGCTCGGGCATGGGGGTGGGTTCCGTGGCCGCAGGCTAGAAGGCCACACCCCCGGACACCGGAGCAGGGCCCCCGTCGCTCCCCGGACGGGCCGGAGCCCTGCTGGCCGCGACGGAGTACATGTGTAAGCGAGCACGCAGTGGTGACTCGGCAGGGGAGAGGTTGGGAAGACAGCCTCTCGGGCTCTTCGCCGACCATGGTCGGCGAAGAGCCCTCTCGCATCTATGCTCTTCGCGCCGCCCTGAAAGTGTCTTGCTGTTCCCGTCCGGGGCAGGCGTACTGGAAACCTCGCCTCTGTAGGGAGACCGGTCATGACGACTTCCCGCGTACAGCGGCCCCTGCCCGACGACACGCGTGACGCCACGGCGGACCGCCTTCAGCAGGAGAACACCCAGCTGCAGCATGCCGTCGACTCCCACGCGACGGTCGACCAGGCCATCGGTGTCCTCATCGCCACCCACCGGATACCGCCGGCCGCCGGGTTCGAGGTGCTGCGCGAGGTGTCCCAGCGCACCAATACCAAGCTGCACACGGTCGCAGAATCGGTGATCGACTGGGCGCTGGGGCAGCCGCTGCCACAGCCGGTGGGGCAGAAGCTGGACGCGGCCGTTGCAGCGGCACTCGCGCCACAAGGACCAGCCCACGTAGGGCAGTCTGGAGTTCAGGGCCTCCCCGCAGTCTGATCTGACTGGCCTTCGCCCGCTCCAGTCGCGACGGCAGTTTCGCCGTCCTCGGTGCCATCCGCCGCCCCGCATGAACCGGGGTAACCGCCTGCGCACGTCACCATGGGGCGGGTGTCGTTGTCGCGGCTCGGCTCGGCAGCCAACGCTGACGATGTGTAGAGCTTGTTGGTGTCGGTGATGAGGTGCTGGGTGTGGTCCGGGCTGTGGGCCTGGGCCTGCAGGTGCGTGTACAGCGCGCTGTACTGCTGGACGTCGGCCGGCCTTTCCAGGCAGAGGCCGCTGGTGAACCTCTCCAGGTACACCACTGCTCCCCTGACGGTGGGGTCGTTGTTCGCCGCCATGGGCGGTCTACCTCCAGCTCCAAGCCACTGCGCGTGCCAGCAGGTTGGCATGGAGCACCGGCAGTTGATCACGCGCCGTGCCGCCGGATTCGGCGGGGGCACGAATGGATTGTGACGATGTAATTTGCCGTTCGGTGGCGCCCAGTGCAGAGCAGTGCTCTACAGGGCGGACCGGCGTGCTTCGCCTCTTCGCGCTGTTGCCGCCTGGACCTCGCCGCGGTCACCATGCCAGGCCTTCGCGCACCAGTGGCCGCCGACGGCGGGCAGCCAGCCGCACACGGGTAACTACCTGCGATTACGTAGGTGATCTTGATCCAGTGGCTGATGGCCCGTTGACGTGTCCGAGGGTACGTCAGCCGCGCAGCCGAGAGGCGGTGGGTCACGTGGCCGGCAGGCGCGCGCATTGGCGGCAGGCGCGGGCCGAGGCTGCCACCACGGCGTGCGACGCGGCTGCGAGTGCGCCGGCGAACGCGAGCAGTGGCCAGTTCGTGGCCAGGACGGAGGCGGTGGCGAGCGCGAGCGTCGCGACCGCCATGGCAACGCTGGCGGTAGTACCGGTCCATGCGACCGCGAGGGGCAGCTGGTGCGGAATGGGCAGCCAGCGGGCGAGGGTGCCGGTGGTGGCCAGCGTCGCCGCGGCGAGTAGTGCTGCGACGCTGGCAACACCGGCCAGATGAACGGCCAGTAGCTGAGCCGTGCGTGGCAGCTGCCAGGGCTGATCGTGGTCGGTGGTCCAGGCCAGGTACCAGCAGGCGACCAGGAAGGGGGCGGTGAGGGCGACGGCCCGGGCGGTGTGCCGGGCCTGGGTGATGGTCAGTTCCCGTTGGCAGCTCGGCACGAGTTCGTCGAGGGTCCCGAACTCTCCCACTGCTTGGTGGGCGGCGCGCTGGTAGGCCATTCCTTCGCGGGTGTGCGCCTCTACCGTGTCCGCGAGGCCGTCGTGTATCTCCTCGATCATCCGGGCCTTGATTCGGGCCGGGCCGTGCAGGGCGGCTGTAAGGGCCGCGATGTAATCCTCGATGGGGTCGGCTTGCCGACTGGTGGCGCTCATGTGGCAAACCCGGGCGGTGCGGCGGGGTTCAGGACCGAGCCGATCGCTGTGGTGAACTCGCTCCACGCGGTGCGCTCGCTGGCCAGGGTGTGCCGTCCGGCGTCGGTGAGTTCGTAGCATCGCCGTCGCCGTTCACCAGAAGATTGCCAGCTGCTGCTCAGCAGCCCGAGCCGCTCCAGCCGGTTCAAGGCCGGGTAGATCGTGCCCGTGCGCAGCTCAAGTGCGCCCCTGCTGCGGTGTTGGACCGCGGCGATGATCGCGTAGCCGTGCAGCGGGCCTGGTTCAAGCACGGCCAGCAACAGTCCGTCCAGGTGCCCTCGCACCGCGTCTGCCCTCATGAGTAGGCAGCCTACCCAAAATTGCTGTAGGCAGTGTATGTATTGGCAGCCAACATATTTAACGCTTCTGCTCGGAGGAATCCGCAGTGACCAAGGTGCTGCTGTCCGTACATGTCCTCGCGGCGATTCTGGCGGTCGGATCGATCACGGTGGCCGCGTCCATGTTCCCCCGCTACGCGCTGCAGGCATCTGGCGGCCAGGATCCGGACGGGCGAGCCGCCGGGATCGCCGCACTCCTGCACCGGATCTGCCGCGGCTACGCTCTCGCCGGTCTCGCCGTGCCGGTCTTCGGGCTCGCCACCGGAGCCCTGCTCGGCGTCCTCACCGACGCCTGGCTGATCGCATCGCTCGCGTTGACCGTGATCGCCGCGGCCATCCTCGCCATGGCCATCCTGCCCGGCCAGCAGCGCCTGCTCGCGTTGACCCAGGACTCAGCGCCCCAGGACGGGCAGCGTCCCGCGGCGACCCGGCTGACCATGCTCACCGGCATCTTCAACGTCCTCTGGGCGATCGTCGTCATCCTGATGATCGTCCGTCCTGGCTCGACCACGGGAGCGTGATCCCCGTGCACATGTTGCGGATCGCGGCCGGTGCCGAGACCGCCTCCTTCGCGGTTCTGCTGGGCAACCTGCTCACCACACACACGCAAGCGATCACGACGCTCGTCGGCCCGCTGCACGGCACGGCCTACCTCGTCGTCATCGCGGCCACTTCGATGGCCCCGTCTGCCGCCTCGACGGGCGCCCGATGGCGCTCCGCCATCCCGGGAGTCGGCGGACTGCTTGCCCTACGGCGGATCAACATTCGTACCCAGGGAAGCCAACCTCTTACACGCAATGCCCAGGAAGGGTGACGTGATGGACAACGCATACGCTGAACTGCTCTTTCCTCGTACCGGCGTAGCACTGAGCGCGATGCGCTTCGTGAAAGGCATCGAGGACCCAGCAATCTTCAACCACAGCATGCGCAGCTATCTTTACGGGCGCTTCCTCGGAGAGCAGCAAGGCCTGCAACCCGGCCGCGACTATGACGACGAACTGCTGTTTCTGGGTTGCCTTCTGCACGACGCCGGACTCAGCCCCGAGGGCAACGGCGATCAGCCCTTCGATATTGACGGCGCCGACCTGGCCGCCCGCTTCCTCACCGACCAGGGGGTGTCACCCGAGAGGGTCGAGGTCATATGGGATGCGATCGCCCTGCACCTGCACTACGAAATCGCCATACGCAAACGTCCCGAGATCGCGTTGGTGACGGCCGGCGCCGGATTCGACCTTGGCCCCGAGGGGCCCCACACCCTCCCGGCCGGCTACGCAGACCGCATCCATGCCTCGCTGCCCCGCCTCCACGCCGCGCCCGTGCTCTACGACACGATCGTCGGTCAAGCACTCGACAAACCGCACAAGGCCCCACCATTCAGCATGCCCGGCGAACTGGTTCGCCAGCAGACCCAGGAGGTCTGGCCTACCTGGAAACAACTGATGACTCAATCCCCCAGTTGGAATGACTACGACGGCTACCAACCGAAGGCGTGAGCACGGGTACCCGGACAGCCGCCGCATGCCGAGGCCCTGGTCAGAGCTGAAGAGCGGGCTCGGGCGGGCGTGTCGCGCTGTCCGAGGTGAGAGATCGGGGGCGTTCCCTACTGTCGTCGGGCGGTAGACGCGCAGGTCGTTGTCCTGCTGCCGCATGACCGCGACAGAGACCCCGACGGCGTGTACTCCACCGGCGCCCGCCGAAGCGATCGACCCCCGCACCCTTACCCCCACCAGTAAGGGGCGCAAGACCGAACGCTCGGAGGGCGGCCCGCCCTCTTCCGCCATGCAAGAGCTCGGCATAACGCTGCCACTGTAAAGACCGGAGCCTTGTGCCGGGCAGTCCGCCAGCTCTCAGTACGGCTGACGTTGCTCAAGCCTCGTCCCATTGACGCTGTTGACCAGAGTGCGCCTGCCAGTACGGCGCATGCAGAGGCAGGTCAGTGAGCCGGGGTGGACTCTCTGGACCCCCTTACGCGCGCACGTGCGTTCAGGTCCTCGCGGGCCGCGACAGAGGCCGCGAAGAGCCTGCGACGCGCAGGTCTGGCCGCGACGGCATCGCGGCCAGACCTTGATCTCTGTGCCCGGAGAGGGCCCCACCCCGGCCCCCGGGCTGCCGGCGAAGGGCCGGGCCAGCGTCCCGGGCGCGGCGGGCCACCGTCCTCGGTCGGCCGGTGGCCTCCGTCACCCGCTGCTCGCCGTCGACTTCGTCTTCCGGCCGCAGGCGAGCCTGGTGGTGGTATGGGCCCTGGGGGACGACAAGACGCGGCGGATCATCGAGCGTGCGCACGAGCGGGCCATCGCCGCGACGATCGCTACTTGTAGTTGGCCATTGTGCGCTTCAGTTGGCCACCTGATACTCAGGCGGCGCGCGGCCGTACCCCAGCCCAGGGGCCACCGACGTCGCTAGTTCAGCTGTCGATCGGCGAGCCATCGGGACTGTGCCACGTCGTCGCTTCCCACGGTCAGGCCAGCTCTGGCGGCGGTGTAAAAACGGTCCCGACCGTCGTCGGCCCGACGCACGGCAGCCACCCAGTCGAAGTCAGGTTCGGCGAGATCCCGTGCCGCCCGTTCCAGCTGCAGGACCGCCCACCGCCATTCGCGCGCGGCAGCCACCGTGTCAGCATCACCCAGCAAGAGCACCCCCTCCCACGCTTTGGTCCGCTGGGCATCCGCTTCGGCCAGCAGCTCAAGTCCGGTGGTCCGATCGATCGGATGCGCCCGTGACGAGGGCCGGGACGGCGCCGTTATGCGGTGCGCAAGTAAGTGGACCTCTTTGAGTGCGCGAGCGTACTCGGAGTAGGCATCCAATCGTCGCTCGTCCCACCGTACTGAAAGGGCTCGCGTCCACTGCGCTCTGTCATTGAGGCGGGTTGTGAGGAGCGTTCCGAAGGCGCCGACGATGACACCGATGAGTGCTGGCAGTTGACTGAGGAAGGTAGTCACTTCCGGAGCTTGCCCCCGTCATCGCAGAGCCGCACCGGTTGAGCGCGATTGCAGCGATGGGGCGGGTAAACGCTCACGTGCGCGGCCACCTGGCGAGCCCAGAGCGGCCAACTAGCGTGCCCGACCACACCGCCACTCTCGCGCCTGCGTGGTGAGCGTGACTCCAAAATCGAACGCATGGTCTAATTTGAGTCATGGCGCATTCCACGCTCCCGACGACCTGGCGCAGGCGCAGTACGACTGGGGCCGTACGTACACCGCGCTTGCCGCTGCCCACCCACGCGGCACCACGGCGCTGCGGCGTCGCTTGCTGCACCTCTCCAACCGGCTCTTCTGGCATCCCTTCTGGTCCACCCCGGCCGGACATCGACCGCCGCCCGGGCCGCCCTGTCCCAGCCGGTACGCGCCCACAAACGAGGGAGGGATGCGCCGTGATGGGTCACCTGACCGTGAGGCAGGAGCAAGTTCTGGCCTGTATCCGGGAGTGGATCTACGAGCACGGGAGGGGCCGACGGTTCGCGAGATCGGTCACCGGGTCGGCCTGTCCAGCACCTCGTCCGTGCAGTACCAGCTCAAGCGGCTTGAGCAGCAGGGCGTGATCTCGCGCAGTGGCAGCCGCTGGCGCTCCTACCGATTGACCTGAAGGCGGGGCACCGCCATGTCCGCACCGTTTGATCTCCCACCGGACCTGTCGCGCCTGCGCGTGCTGGAGACCTTCCTGCTCGCGATCCTGGCCCGGGTGCGGGAGCGGATCCGGCACCTGGAGCAGCAGGCTGTCATCCACGAGAAGATCGAGCGGCAGAAGCCGCCGCCGGAGTGGACGGTGCAGATCAGCATCAACGGGCACACGCCCGTCGCCGTGCACGTCGGCGCGTGTTCCATGGGCGGAAGCGAGGTCCGCAGCAAGGCGATCAGCCGGCAGGACGCGATCCAGGCCCTGCACGACGGGGTCAGCGCCTGCACCCTGTGCCGCCCGGACACGGAACTGGGCATCCTCGAGTAAGACGGGCTGACCTAGGCGCTGGACTTACGCCCCGTCGTCTTCTTTGCCGCCGACTTCTTGCCCGGGGCCTTGGCCGCCTTCTTGGCGGGCGCGTTCGCGGCTTTGCGTTCTACGTGCCCGGCCATGTCATGGACGCTCGCATCATCGCCGCCCGCGCCGCCCGCGCGGCCCTGGACCTCGCCGCGGGCCTGGCGTGCGGACTCACGGATTCGAGCAGTGCGGACATGAGGTCGACGACGGGAGCCGCGGCCGGCTCGGGCTGAGCCCCTTCGGGCTTCGCACCCTCGGCCTTGGCGCGGATCAGATCTTCCAGGGCTGCGCGGTAATGATCACGGAAACCACTGAGGTCCTCAACGGCCATGGCCTCCATGAGGTCGACGGCCGCCTCGATCTCCTCGTCGGCCACGGGCACAGGCTTGGGGAGCAAGGACTCAGGGGAGCGGATCTCGTCCGGCCACTTCAGGCTGTGCAGGACGATCGCGTCCTCCTTGATCCGCAGCAGCCCGAGGCGCTCCCGGTTGTGCCACGCGTACTTGGCGACGGCGACCTTGCTGGAGCGCTCCAGGGCCTGGCGGAGCAGGACGTAGGGCTTCGCTGCGACGGCGCCGTCGGCTGCCAGATAGTAGGAGTCGCCGATGCGTACAGGGTCGATGGACTCGGCCGGCACGAAGGCGACGATCTCGATGGCCTTCGCGGTGGGCAGCGGCATGGCGTCGAGCTCGGCGTCCGTGACCTCGATGATCGTGTCGCGGGAGATCTCGTAGCCGCGCCCGATCTCGCCCTGGTGCACGACTTGCCCGTCCAGCTCGCAGACCTTCTGGTACCGGATCCGACCGCCATCGGCCTCATGGAACTGACGGAAGGCGATGCTGTGGTTCTCGGTGGCGCTCAGGACGCGACAAGGGATGGTCACTAGGCCGAACGAGATGGCTCCACTCCAGATGGGGCGTGGCATGGCGGGCCTCCAGCGGTGGGGGTATCGGCCTAAAACGGACACCGCAGTGGGCGTGGGGGCGGGCCCGGACACTCCGCCGGGTGAAACGTCGGGTGGTCGCTCTCACCGGGCGAGGCGACGACGAGCGGGTCTCCGCAGAGGCCCACTACCCCGATTCCGGTTTGCACGAGGGCGAAGGTGCGCGAGTCGTCGTCGATCACCCCCGGTGTCGTCCTGTCGTTAGCTCCGGCCGGGTGGAGGATGGGTCTTGATGATCACCGCTGACCCTCGGGAGGGGACCATGGCCGACGTCTGGGTGCTCAGTCCAAGTCACAGCGAGCCGGAGAAAAGCCGTCTGATCCGTTCCGACGCCATCACCTACCTCAGCACGTCCGCCGAGGAGCTTGTCGCGGCCCGCGTCGGATCGGACGACACTGTCGTCTTGGTTCACCGGGCCACCCAGGGCGGCAGAGACCTCCCCGACGACTTCCACCTCGCCTACCTGGCCAAGCTCGCCGTGGCCCGCGGGCGGGCCCGCGTGAGCGAGGAGGACCTGGTGCTCCTCGCCGACACGGACGCCAACGGCGCATGGGACTGGTCGGTGCTCCCCGTCTCGGAGCTTTGGCCAGCCTGACTTTCGTATCAGCTGGCCCTGCCAAGGGGGGAACCGGACGCATTCGCCGAGCAGTCCCCCGCACCGGGCGGGGAATTCGCGGGCGTCTGGCCTGGTCAGCGTCCGGTGAGCCGGTGGAGCGCGGGAGCACTGACGCCGCCGTGGCGGTGCGCGACGGCGAGCTGGTGGTGCTGCCCACGGACACCGTGTACGGCATCGGCGCCGACGCGTTCAACCGCGAGGCGGTGGCCGGTCTACTGCGGGCAAAGGGGCAGGGCCATGCCGTCGCCAGTGCTGGTCGCCTCCCCCGATGCCCTCAAGGAGCTGGTTGCCGACTTCCCTCTGCAGGGTTGCGCGCTGGTGGAGGCGTTCTGGCCGGGCGGGCCGACCCTGGTCGCCCGCCACCAACCGTCACTGACCTGGGATCTCGGGGAGGCCCACGGCACGGTCGCGGTCCGGCTGCCGTCCCACCCAGTTGCTCTCGACCTGCTCACCGAGACCGGCCCGATGGCGGTCTCCAGCGCCAACCTGACGGGACAACCGTCCCCACAGGACTGCGATGCCGCCCACGACATGCTCGGGGACTCGGTCGGTCTACTTGGACGGCGGGCCCACCCAGGCCGCCGTCGCCTCCTCGATCGTGGAGCTCACCGGCGCCGTTCCCGTCCTGAAGCACGCGGGCGCGATCAGCGCCGAGCGCCTGCGCACGGTGGCACCCGACCTCCAGAAGCCGTGACCCGGCGCGCCGACGGCCCACGGCGGCGAAGCCCGCCGCTGCAGCCACCCGTTCGGCGGCAGTCCTGATCGCGATGGCGTCGTTGGGGACTGTGTGGCGGTACACGGTGAACAGCGCGTTCCCGGCAGCGCGCCGGACACTGCCCAGGTGCCCGGTGACCGGCCCTACCGGACGGAGCGGGTGCGCCGTGAGCTTCGGCTTCGGCTGGAGGCCGCCGTCACCTCGCGGCTGGGGATGCCCGGCGACACGAAGGTGCTCAGTCCTCGGCCGACGCACCCGTGCCGCCTTTGGCAGACCCCCGCGCTGTAGCGAGCTGGGCTGTCGTAACCTACGGCTCATGACTGATGCCACGTCCCCGACTCCGTCCGAAGCCTTCGAGCTGCTGCTGGCCGGCAACCAGCGTTTCGTCGCGGGTACGCCGCAGCACCCGAACCAGGACGCCGCGCGCCGCGCCGAGACTGCCCCGGGCCAGCGTCCGTTCGCGGTGCTCTTCGGCTGTTCTGACTCCCGCCTGGCCGCCGAGATCATCTTCGACCGGGGCCTGGGGGACCTGTTCGTCGTCCGGACTGCGGGCCACGTGGCGGGGTCGGAGGTGCTGGGCAGCATTGAGTACGGCGTGAGCGTGCTGGACTGCCCGCTGGTAGTGGTGCTGGGCCACGACTCGTGCGGCGCGGTCGCGGCCACCCGCGCTGCCCTGGCCGACGGCTTGGGCAGCACTACCGGATACGTGCGCGACGTGATCGAGCGCGTCACACCCAGCGTTCTGGCCGCCCGCGCGGCCGGGCTCACCGGGAACGACGAGATCATCGACGAGCACATCCGGCACACCGTCGACCTCCTCCTGGACCGCTCCCGGGTGCTCGCTGACCAGGTCACAGCAGGACACACGGCCGTGGTGGGCCTGTCCTACCGGCTGGCCGACGGCAGCGCGCGACTCGTAACGACCCGCGGTCTGCCGACGGAAGCGACTGCCTCGGGCACGAGTGCCTGACCATTCAGGCGCGGACACCGAGAGCGACGTCGCCTTGATCACTGCACAGCCTCGTAGGCAGCGGGTGCTGTGGACGAACAGCAAGGACAACGCCTGCCACATCGACCACCCGGCCAACATCCGCTGACAGCGGGAGCTGGCCGCCGCCCTGGGGGAAGCGACCGGCGGGAAGGCTCCTGACCGGCCTGTGCCCTCAGCTGTGCGCCACGCTGCTGCTCGGAGTGGGCCACACCCGAGGACGCCGAAACGCTTCCCAGATCCACCAGCCCGGCCGCATCCGTGTCACCCGCGGGTGGCACCTCGGTCAGGACGCCGGCCGCGCCGATCGCCCTGCTCAGTCCTTCGGCGGATTCCGCGATGTCGATCAGCCGGTACGCCTGCGCCCGGCTGATCCCCAGCTCGGCCTGCGCGTACTCACCCCACCCCCGTAGCCCAGCGCCACCCACACCCGCGCCCGGTGCGCGTCGCGCACCCGCTGCGCCAGCACCACAGCCGCCCGCCGCGCTTCGCCGATCGCCGCCCGCAGCTGCTCGGTCAGCCGGACCGCATGTACCCGGCCCACCGGCTCCAGCCCCGCACCCTGACCCTGCTCATCCGAGGAAGCCACAGCTCCATGGTGCTCCCCGTGAGCCCGGCCGGGCAGGGGGCGCGAGAACCACGCGCGCCTGCCGGCTGGTAGGGGTGAGGGCCCTGAGGGGCTTGAGCAGGGCCCTCACAACGCGGGTCCGTGGGGGACGGATATGCAAACACGCGTCGGCGGAACAACGACCACCAGGGCGTCACGGTCACGGTCTGCCCGGATGCCCTGCCTCCGAGCGTGGTGAGTCTCGGGTTGTTAGAGGGCGTGTCTTGTGGGCGCCCAGGGTGTGAGTGGGCGTGACCACGGTCTCCAGGGGTCGGCCGCGGTGGGGCCGGCCCCTGGCCGTGCAGCCAGGCACCTTGTTGCGCGCTTGAACCGCTGACCGTCTCGATGTGCGCAGGCGCTTACCCCGGTTCATGCGCGGCGGCGGGGGCGGGTGTCGTTGTCGCGGCTCGGCTCGGTAGCCATCGCTGACGATGTGTAGAGCTTGATGGTGTCGGTGATGAAGTGCTGGGTGTGGTCGGGGCTGTGGGCCTGGGCCTGCAGGTGCGTGTACAGCGCGCTGTACTGCTGGACGTCGGCCGGCCTTTCCAGGCAGAGGCCGCTGGTGAACCTCTCCAGGTACACCACTGCCTCGCGGCTGTCGGGGAGCTGCAGGAGGGAGAACTGTCCGGAGAGTCCCGGGTGAGCGCCCGCCGTGTGGGGGAGGACCTGCACGGTGATGTGCGGCTCGGTGCTCAGGGTGTGCAGGTGCTGCAGTTGCTCGCGCATGATCTCCCGGCTGCCGATGACGCGCCGCAGGGCTGATTCGTCCAGAACGACCCACAGGTGAAGGCGGCGGGCGGGGTCGTAGATCCGGTGCTGACGGCGAAGCCGCACCCTCAGACGCCCGGCGGCTTGTTCGACAGTGACCGGGGGAATCGTTTCCTCGATGACCGCGGCCGCGTAGGCGGGAGTCTGCAGCAGGGCGGGGATCACCATGGGCTCGTAGGTATGGATGGAGGCGGCTTCCGTCTCCAGGCCGACGTACACGCTGTGGGGGATGTCGCCGTAGGCGTGCCACCAGCCTTGCCGGCTCGACTCCCTGGCCAGCTCCACCAGAGAGTCGACGGCCTGCTGGTCGGTGACGCTGTAGAGGTTGCACAGGTCGCGCACGTCGCGGGGGCTGACGGCACGGCGGCCGGTCTCCATGTGACTGACCTTGGCCTGGGAAACCAGCAGATGCGCCGCCACCTGCGTACCGGTCAGGCCGCTGGCCATACGAAGCCGACGCAGCTCCGCTCCCAGTCGTTGTCCCCTGACGGTGGGGTTGTTGTGCGTCGTCATGGGCGGTCTACCTCCAGCTCCAAGCCACTGTGCGTGCCAGCAGGTTGGCATGGAGCACCGGCAGTTGATCATGCGCCGTGCCGCCGGATTCGGCGGGGGGCACGAATGGATTGTGACGATGTAATTTGCCGTTCGGTGGCGCCCAGTGCAGAGCAGTGCTCTACAGGGCGGACCGGCGTGCTTCGCCTTCCCCGGTAGGGAATCCACGGCATAACGTCAACGCCGTGGGGCCGTCGCACTCCGGGGGCCGGCAAGGGTTGCGCCACGCCGCGCCCCCGAACGAGTGATCGCGGTAAGCGCGCTGCCTGCCGCCGGTCGCGCCGACGCGGAGGGACCCGTAGACAGGGAGAGCAGCCTACGGGCTGCTGCCCCCATGCCGGGGCCCGCGCCACCCCGAGGGCGCGGACCCCGGTGAAGCCCGCTGGAAGGAGCCGACGGTGGCCTCAGACCCGCAGCGCACGACCGCTCTTCTGGCCGGCTGACGGAGCCAGTTGTCACTGACAAAGCCAATTGAGATTGCCCCCTGGCAGTGATGTCTGCCAGGGGGCTTCGAGTGGCGTCAGCCGGTGACCTTGGAGAGACCTGACTGCTGCACTTTCCGGGTCACGGGTCCGGCCGGGTGAAGTGTGGTGGGCGGTGCCGTCTCGGTGAGGGCAGGGTTCTTGGGGGTGGGGCATGCTGACGAGCAGGTGCCCGTGGTGGCGCCGGCAGACGTGGTGCGGGGCCAGGGCCCGTCCGTCCATCCTTGTTCCCGCACCACGCTGTGCTGGCCAGGCACGGAGAATGCCCGGTTATACCGCCCAGTCGAGTCCCAGCCCGGCGAGTTGCTCGCGCTGTCCCTGGCTCAGCCCGGCGCGTCTGCTGCGGTTGTTGGACAGCCACACCCCGAGCCGGACCGAGGTACCGTCCGGCAACTCCTCGACATGCCCCCGGGGAACGACGGCCTTCCCTTCCCGCGCTTTGTACTGGGCGAGCGCGGCGATGCCTCGCTCGAACGCCCCACCCGAGGCCCGACCCGAGGCCCGGCCTGCGGCCCGGCGGGCCTGGGCGGGGACCGCCGGCTTTTCCGCGGGGCCGACCCCGAGCGCCGCCAGGCGCTCACGCTGCCCGTCCTGCAGCAGGTGCCAGTCGCGCCGCTGGGTGGCCAGCCACCGCCCCAGGTCGATGCCGTGCACGACCGTCCCGGGCTCCACATGGGCCAGCGCGCCTCCCGGCGCCGCGAGTTGGGCCAGGGTGGCGTAGGCGCGATGCCAGTCGATGGGCCAGTCAGGGTTCCAGTCCAGGTCGATCGCGGCCAGCAGCGCCGCACGCCGGTCGGCACGCCGCCGGTCTTTGCCCAGACCGTTCTTCTTCCGCGCGTTCGCGAGGAACTGGCCCACAGGCCGCTCCATCATCGCCGCCGTGACCGGCGCAGCCAGCGTCCCGTACGTCTCGAAGTACGCCGTCGCCGCCCCCAAGTTCTTCTCCCACGCCTCATCAGCGGGCTCCCACACGATCCCGAGCTCCTCCAGCTCAGCAGCCCGCTTCGCGGGCGGGGCTGTCCGGCTCCGTCCGGCGAGTGCAGTGGCAGTCGCTCCCGGAGTGGGGGCGGAGGCAGGTCCGAGCTGCCGATCAGCCTGGAGATGACCCTCACGAGCGCTTTCCGCCACAACGCGGCTGATACGGAACGGAGGGAAGGTAGGCGGCCCATTCCTGGCGGGTCAGGGTGCGGCCCGCCCTCGCGCAGATATCGGCCCGGGCGGTGCTCAGGTCGAGGGACCAGCTGATGATTTTGCCGTCCTCGCCGCCGGAGAGGAGCACGCCGTCAGAGGTGAAATCCAGTCCGCGGACTCTGCCGCTGTGACCGGCGAGTTCGGCGACGCGGTTCTGGCTGATGACGTCCCAGACGATGATCGTGTGGTCGTCGCCCGCGGAGGCGAGGAGGCGGCCGTCACGGCTGAAGGCGAGAACCTGAACGGGTGCTGTGTGCCCGTTCAGCACGGCGGTCTGCCGATGGGTCGCGGCATCCCACAACGCCACCGTCCGGCTGTCGCCCGCCGTCGCGATGAGCGAGCCGTCAGGGCTGAGGGCGAGATCCTGAACCGCACCCTGGTGTGTGTCGGTCCTGTCGACGAGCGTGCCGCCGGTGACGTCCCACTCATTGATGTAGCCCCCTGGACTACTGGTCACCAGGCGCCGCCCGTCACGGCTGAAGGTCAACGACGTGACGAGCCGGGCGGAGTACTTGGGTGTCAAGGGGGAGGGTGACGCGACGTCGCGCACATCCCAGACGAACGGGCCGAGAGTAGCGGCCGCAAGGTAGCGGCCGCCGGGATCGAAGGCGATATCGGTGGAGGCGCCAAGCCCGGTGGTCGGAAAGGGTTTCGTCTCGTGTCGCCGGTGTCGCACATTCCACAGGGTGACCACGTTGTTCCGTGTCACCGAGGCGAGCAGCCGCCCGTCGGGGCTGAACGCGACCGCCTGAACCCGGTCCGGGTGGCCGGTGAGTGCGGCTATCTGATGCCCTCGGACGTCCCAGAGCCGCACGACTCCGTCGTTGCCGGCAGAAGCGATCAGAGCACCGTCGGGACTGACCTTGAGGTCGTTCACCGGCGCGTCGAATCCGCTGAAAGGCGTGTTCCGCAGGTCGTGAAGAACGATGGTGCCGTTGAAGCCGGCGGTGGCAAGCATCGCTCCGTCCTGGCTGAGGGCAAGGGAGGCCGTCTCGGTACGGCCGCGGTCCAGCAAGGTCTGCAGGCGTTGGCGGTGACGCAGGTCCCATAGGGTGACTGTGCCGTTCTCATCGGCCACTGCGATCCGGTCACCGACGGGTGCGGACACCGTCCAGCCGTAGGAGCCCTGCAAAGGCAGCGTCGGGAGTGCGACGGGCGGGTCGCTGCGGAGGTCCCACAGGTGGACTCCTCCGTCATCCGCCGCTCCCGCCAGGACGGGCTCCGAAGGTCCGAAGACCACCGATGCGACGTGCTCGGCCGGCAGCCGGGCGAACGGCCTTCCGGTGGACAGGTGCCAGGCGACCGGATCGGAACTGCCGTCGGCCGACACCAGCAACTTGCTGTCGTGGCTGAATGTCAGGGACCGGACAGCTCCTCCCTGACCGTGCAGGAGGCGGCGAGATCCGGTGGACAGATCACGCACGGCGATATCACCGTGCGCTCCGACACCGACGGCGATCATTCTGCCGTCGGGGCTCAACGCCATACCCAACGCCATCTCTTTTTCCGTCATCGAGGCCACCTGACGGCGTGTTCGCGCATCCCACACGGTGATCGACCCGGTGGTTCCGCTGTTGCCCGTGGCGGCGAGCAGTTTCCCGTCGCCGCTGAACCCCACGCCCCTGGCCCGTTCGGCTCGGCCGGGAAGGGAGGCGATCCGAGTGCCTCGCTCCGGATCCCAGAGACCGATCGTCCCGTCACCGGCAGCGGAGGCAAGCAGTGAATGGTCGGGGCTGAACGCGACGGCGTAGACAGCCGGGCCTCCGGTATTGAGCTCGGTACGGCGGCGGGCGGACGCCGCACTCAGGACTGCGCCCCGGGATTCGGCAGCAGGGTGCAGATGATCTGCCTCCACGGCCAGCAGCCCGGCCAGGTCGGGATCCGTGGACAGCAGGGAGCGGGATTGCAGGGACAACTGTTCGGACAGGGCTATCAGCTCCTGCCGGTGGGCGTCCTGTCGCTGCCGCACGGCGATGCCGCCGCCGAGGAGGGCCAGCAGCAGCAGGACCGACATCCCGGCGACGAGACGTTTTAGCAGACGGGCACGACGCCGCGTACTGTCACGCTCGGCCGCCTCCGCGGTCGTGCCGGCGTCCAGGAACGAGCTTTCGAGCTGGTTCAACTCCCCGGTGTGATCGTCGGCCCAGGACCGGGCGGCGGCCAGCTGCGCCCCCCGGTACACGGCCCCGCCGTCACGCTCCAACGACTCCCATGTGCGGGCGGCCTCGGTGAGCCGCCGGTGAACGAACAGGCTCGACCGATCATCGGTGAGCCAGCGATGCAGACGGGGCCAGGCACGGATCAGTGCCTCATGGGCGACCTCGACCCGCTCCTCGTCCAGGACGATCAGGCGCGCATCCGCGAGATGGTTGAGGACGTCGGAGATGACAGCCTCACCGGCGATGCCGTCGAGTTCACCGCGGGAGATGGGCCGCCGGGTGTCGTCGGTGCCAACTCCCAGTGCGGTGAGCCGGAGAAATATCTTGCGAGCGGCCTTCTGCTGCTCGCCGGGAAGGTCCCCGTACGCGCGCTCGGCGGTCTGCGCGACAGCCCCGCGCATGCCGCCGCTGGCGTGGTAATCCGCCAGCCGAAGGAGGGAGCCTTCGCGGCGGTCCCAGGTTTCCCTGAGGACGTGGGCGAGCAACGGCAGAGCCCCGGGCTGGTTGGCCGCCGCGGCGAGCACCGTGGCGACCAGGTCGGAGTCGACACTCACGCCCGCGCGGGCTGCCGGCCGTACGACGATGTCCCGCAGTTCTTGATGGGTCGGAGGACCGACCGGCAGCTGCACACCCTGGCGTAGCGCTGCCACCAGCTCCGGATGGGCGGAGCAGTGGGAGTAGAAGTCGGCCCGTACCGCTATGAGGGTGCGGATCCGCTCGTCGGAGGTGCAGGCCAGATCCGCGACGGCGGTGAGAAAGGCGTCTCGTTCGGCCGCGTCGGTGCACAGGGTGAAGACCTCTTCGAACTGGTCGACCACCAACACGGCCTGCGTCCCCTCCGGCTGGGCGGCGAGCCAGGTTCTCAAGGCGACTTCCAGGGTCTGCCGATCGCCGGACAGCCGGCTGCGCAGAGTGTCTGCCGCGCTGCCGGTCGCGTCGGACACGGCGGCAGCGAGTGCGGTCAGCGGGTGCGCCCCGGCGGTCAGCGGCAGTACCCGAACGTTCGGCGGCAATGCGGGGAGCAAACCGGCTCGGAGCAGCGAAGATTTCCCACTGCCCGACGCTCCGAAGAGAGCTATGAGTGCGGTGCGCGCTGTGTGATCGATCTGTTCGAGCAGATCCTTGACCAGATCGTCGCGACCGAAGAACATCTCGGCGTCCTCGGTACCGAATGCGGCCAGCCCGGGATACGGGCATGGCGGGCTCTGCCCGGCCGGAAGCCGGTCGTCCTCGGACGGCACCAGCGCCGCGGACGCAGCCTGCCATCTCGCCTCCCAATGAGTCATGTCCCCGCCGCATGCCTTGACGTAGGCGAGCGTGACCTCCAGCGTCGGCAGACGATCACCCTTCGCGGCTTCCGCCAACGTGCTGGCCGAGTAGTGGGCCTTCTTAGCCAAGGAGCGGTAGCTCGGCTCTCCGGCCTTCTCCCGCAAGTGCCGCAACTCCCACGCCAACCGCTGCACCGGCCCCGCCTCGGGATCCACAGGCCGCTGCGGCCTGCCCGCACGTGATTTCCTCCGCGACCCGTCCGTGCCTGTCACACCGCCACCTCCGGCCGGATCCCCCGGCACACGCCGGGCCCCCACGATTGTTCGCATTGTCTATCCGATGTACCTGCGGTTTCGGACAATCCCCGGGACCACCACAGTCGAGCAGATGACGGGCCGTCACCGGGGGCCGACGCGGCGGGACGGTTGCAACGTCGAATCGGACCCGGGGCCCGTGTCTTGCACGAGGAGGGGGAGTGCTCAAATGATCGAACTCGGTGTCCTCGGTGAACTGACCGTTCGTGTCGATCGCCTGGAGGTCGGCCTGAAAGCCCCGATGGTCCGACGGCTGCTCGCCGTGCTGTTGACCCGGGCCGGTCATCCGGTACCGGTCAGCACCCTGATTGATGCCTTGTGGCAGGGCGAACGGCCTCAGAACTCCCATAAGACCCTGCAGGTGTACATCCTGCGGCTGCGTCAGGCCCTCGGCGACGCGATGCGGATCCGCCGCCACGCCGGAGGTTATGCCGTCGTGGTCGGTCCCGGTGAGCTCGACGCGCAGCGGTTCGAGGACCTGGTGGCTCAAGGACGCCATGCGCGGCACGCTGGTGAACCGGAGCAGGCGAGCCAGTTGTTCACCGGCGCCCTCTCGCTGTGGCGCGGTGCGCCCTACGCGGATGTGGCGGAGGCAGGGCTGGTCGACGAGGAGGTGCGCCGCCTGGAGGAAGCACGCCTGGCGCTGCAGGAGGAGCGCATCGGTGTCGACCTGGAGCTCGGCTGGCACTCCGGGCTGGTGCCGGAGCTTGATGCGCTGGTCGCGGCACACCCGTACCGCGAGGAGCTGCGAGCCCAGCTGATGCTCGCGCTGTACCGAACCGGCCGCCGTAGGGAGGCGCTTGAGGTCTACCGGAGCACACGTCGGATGCTCCGCGAGGAGCTGGGCATCGAGCCCAGGCCCGGGCTACTGGCTCTCCACGAGCGGATACTCAGGGCCGATCCGGGTCTCGAGCCGCGGCCCGCGGTCCTACCGAGCGGACCGGCTGTGGCCGGTCGGCCAGGCCGGCCCCCGTCCCGTCAGTTCTTGAAGACCATGGAGTCCGTCGGCGGTCGCGCCTCGCACGTCGCCTGCTTGACGCCTTGTCACCGGAATCGGGTGAGGCCGCCAGAGGTGTGATGCCGATCGCGGTGATCCGACCCCTGCACCAGGCAGCGGCGGAAAGCCGGTGTCGCTGGTCCCGGGTCCGTCGACAGCCGTGGCAGCCGGCCGTCCGTATCGGCTGGAGCCGCCCGGACGGGTGTCATCCCGGTTGCGGTGGCGGCGGTGTGGACTGCCAGCTGGGCTCGACCGCCATCATCCGGGCGGTCTTCGACGGATCGCGGTCGATCAGACCGCCGAGCAGGTCGTCGATGCGCTGCAGCACTTCGGCGTCCAGGTGCCGGCCGGCCGCCTCGGCGTTCTCCGTCACCTGCTCGGGACGGGAGGCGCCGGTGATCGCGGCCGAGACACCGGGCTGCTGCAGCGTCCACGCGATCGCGAGCTGCGCCATGGACAACCCCGCCGCATCCGCGATCGGACGGAGCCCCTGCACCCGCTCCACCAGCTCGGTTCCGAGCACCCTGCCGATGAACTTCGGGGCACGGCCTCCGGCGGCCGCCCGGGAACCCGGTGGGGGAGTCCTTCGCGGACGATACTTCCCGGTCAGCACGCCCTGTGCCAGCGGCTGGAAGGCGAGTTGGCCGATCCCCTCCTTGCGGCACAGTGGCAGCACATCAGGCTCAATGACCCGCCACAGCATGTTGTACTGCGGCTGATTCGACACGATCCGGCTGCGCAGGCCCAGCTCACCGGCGAGCCGCAGCGCGGTCCACTCCGAGACGCCCAGGTACAAGACCTTGCCCTGCCGCACCAGGTCGTCGAAGGCGACGAGGGTCTCTTCGAGTCGGACGCGGCTGTCGAAACGGTGCGCCTGGTACAGGTCGACGTAGTCGGTCCCCAGTCGGCGCAGCGAGGCATGGCACGACTCCACGATGTGCTTGCGGGACAGCCCACGGTCGTTCGGTCCCGTGCCGGTCGGCAGGTACACCTTGGTGGCGATCTCCACGGAGGAGCGGCGTACATCGGCCAGTGCCTCGCCGAGCAGTTGCTCGGCAGCGCCCTGTGCGTACACATCGGCCGTGTCGAACGACGTGATGCCAGCGTCTCTAATCAGCTAAGCGATCCCATGTCAGACGTAGTGTCTGGCACGGGATCTGCCCACTGTGGAGGGGTAGCGTGAGCGTGCAGGTGGAAGCCCGCGCCCAGCGCTGCTCCGCGTGGCCGGTGACCGACCGTGGTGGGTGTGCTGATCGTTGTCACGCCCTGGTGCCGGTGGGCTGCGCGGGGCAGCCGGGTCCGGCCCGTGTGAGCGTGTCCCTCCGGACGCTTGCCCGCCGGACCCGAAGGTCCGGTGGGGGAGGGTGCCCTGCGTCGCCTGGGCGCGGGGCGTGTGTTCTGTCGCCGGGTGAGTCCGGTCTTGGACCGGTCCCGGCGGGTCTTCGCGGTGGTCGGGGTGACCACGGCTTTGGCTTCGAGTTTGTCCACCACGCTGCGGATGGCCATGGAACCGCTGACGCGGTCGGTCATGGTCTTCGCTTGGTGGGTGAGGCCGCGTGCGGCGATGCGCCGCCAGGCGCCCTGATCACGGTCTCCCTGCCAGCGGCAGGACGGGCAGATGGCCCACTTCCAGCCCGGCGTGGTGGGGCGGTCGGGGGCTTTGCGGTGCCGCAGCGGTACAAGACACTGCGGGCAGTGCTTGGAGGTGTTCCGGGCCGGGACTGTCACGACGGCGATACCCGCCTCGGCGGCCAGGTGTCGCATCCGGTCCACGATCTCCCCACGTACCTGCTGGGACATGCGCGTGTTGACGCTGCGGCCCATGCCCTTGGTCTCCATCGAGCGGAGGTCTTCGACATAGATCACGGTCGCCGAGGCGGCGATGGCCTGATCGACGGCCCACAGGGCGGCAGCCCGGGCAAGGGCGTCGTTGAGGTGCGAACGCCGGTCGGACACACATTGGATCTCATCCCGCAGGACCACGTGCTTGGCGGCCAACGCGTGTCGCTCGGCCCCACCGATGAGTCGCTGATAGTGGTCTGCCTTGGCGTGCAGCTACTCGCTCTCGCGGCGCAGCCGGTGCTGTTTCGCGAGGACACCGTCCGCGCGGAACATGCCCCCAGCCCCGAGAACGGTGATCCGTCCGTCGTGGTGGAGCCGGGCCGCGCCTGCGCTGAGGAGGGTGTTCAGGCCCCAGTCCGCGCCGAGCGCGACCGTGTGCCCGGTCCGCTGGGTCTTGGGGACGACGTGGGTGTAAGCGAGATCAGCCCGCACCTTGCCCTGGTGGATGCGCAGGGTCGGCAGGTGCAGCACCGCGCCGGCGGGGATCGTGGGCGGCAGCGTGATCGGGCAGGCGACCCACGTCCAGTCCCGGTACGAGGCCGGGTCGGGGCGGGTGGGGAGCTGCAACCGCAGCAGCGCCCGGCCGGGTTCGTCGCCGCGTTCGATGGCGGCCTGCTGCCCGTCGCACGCCGACAGCAGCAGCATCCGCGCTGCCTTGGGCGCGGACTCCACCTCGAACACATCGACCGGCATCCGGTCATGCTCATTCGACGGCAGATGCTGCCCGCCGGGTACCGCATCACGCACCGCGTCCCACTCGCCCACGGTGCGCTTGGCCGGATCAGCGGGCCAGGCCGCCAGGACCCCAGCGGTGAGGTCGGCCCGCCACTTCGCCGACCGCAGAGTGCGCCCGGCCTGTTCCTGGGCCATGCGCACGATCCGGTCATTGACTTTGACGCCCTCCAAAGCGGCGACGGTCCAGCCCAAACGACGCAGCGCCATCCACGCGTTCGACGGCAGCTTGCGGCCCCCGGCATCCTCCCCGGAGGCCAGCACGTCCACATCGGCGGCATTCCAGTGCTCGGCAGTCAGCGCGCCGACCATGCCGGACACCAGATCCACGGTCCAGCCGACCCGTTCCGCCAGCACGGAGACGGGCAGGAGTTCGTCGGTCTTCTCATCTACGCCCGTGCGCAGCATGGCGCGGGCGCAGGCGGTGCGGGAGGTTTCGCCCTCGGCGATCTGGAGTTTCCGGCTCACTCGGCACGATCCCCAGTGGTGCATTGGCCGGTTTCGGCGAGCAGCCGCTTGCGGGCTTCCGCCGACCTCATGCCGTACAGACGGCCCGCGAAGGTGGTGACCAGGGAGACGAAGTCTTCGAGGAGTTCATCCCGGCCGCCGGACTTCTTCGGGTGCGGGACTTCGAGGGTGACGCCGTGAAAGGCGAACAGGCGCTTGAGCCAGCCGACACCGAACCGGGCGAGGCGGTCCTCATGCGTCACCCTCACTACGCTCACGCTGCCGTCGCAGGCCATCGCCAACATCCTATTGAGGCCAGGCCGGTTCTCCCGCAGGCCGGAACCACGGTCCTTGACGACCTTCACCACCGTGCCGGTGGACGTGGCCCGCAGCTCTTCTTCCTGCGCGGCCAGCGACGATTCCTGTCCGGACGAGCCTGAGACGCGCACGTACAGAACCTCCAGCCGGGGCCGGGAAGTTGCGGAGTCGCTGCCACGCTTCATGTTCTCCACATCGGCCGAGGAAAACCGGCGCTCATGCCCTACCAGGAGAACGGAATCTTGCCTTCCAACGCCCACTGGCGCAGCGTCATCGGGTGGACCCCCAGGCGCTTCGCGGCTTTGGACATACGCAGCAACTCCATGCGCACAACTCTATGCACAACACTAGGGATGACTGATGAAGTTGGTGAGCCTCCAGCGCGGCCCGTACACATGACAGGGCACTGACCCTGTCGACCGACTCGCCGTGAGTGAGCCAATTTCTGAAGGCTATCTCGCTGATCATCAGGCCACTACGGCCGAGTGAACGATGCTCCATGGCCAAAGACCCTAGCCAATCGGAGATCGTGCCGCTCCGATGTGCTCGAGACCGGGCCAGGGCGGGTTCACCTTTGCCCCGGGACGGACGTTCGTTGAAGGCTACGCATTGTCAGCGGATTGATTTTGGCCGAGGAAACCGCAGGTCACCGTATCTGCCGCAGCGTGCGCATCCGCCGGAGACACCACGGAGACACCGCACTGAAACCACGTCAGGTCATTCTCGCTGCAGGTCGGAAGTCGACCGATCGGACCTGCTGCGAGGGGAGGCTGCCATGACTGAGGCCAACAAGGACTTCGATGTCCTGATGAGCGAGGACTACTGAGCCCAGGGCTCGGGACGCGGATGGGGAAGGAGATCCGATCTCCTTCCCCATCCCTCTTGGAACGCGTGTCGTGAAATCACCGATGTAAGCCGGAGGGCGGCGGAATGGCAAACGGACTTCCCTACACCCGGAAAAACCATGTCGCCTGGGCCGAATTGGAATTCGGTCGCGCGCGCGTTCTCGACACCTTGCGGCTCCGGCAGACCTGGAGCGCCTGGTTCGAATTGACCCATGCCCCGGCCGGCCCCATATGCGCCGAGAGCACACCGCTCCTCCTCGATCTGCTGCGCGACAGCACGGGAGAGCCGCCCCCACCGTACTGCGCGCTGATCCTGGCGGCCGACGCACGGTCGCGACTGGCCAGGCAGTCGAGGCACGACACCTTCCTTGGCAGTACGCCTCGGGACGTGGCTGTCTCCACAGGCATCGAGGGCTGGCATTTCCTTGCGGGGCAGGTGGACTGCTGGAACGAGCAGCCGACGCAGCGCAGAGCCGTCCTTGTCTGTGTCCTCACCCAACTCGGGTTCTACGGACTCGCGGTGCGTCTGGTGGGCGAGATCGGCCGCCCCGCTGACGGGCCGGGGCAGTATCTGGCGTACGAGGCCGCCCGTGCTCTTCGCCAGCACCGTCGTGCCTCGGACGCCCCCGCCCAAGTCTTCGCCCGGCTGGCCACGGAGGGGACCGTTCCGGCGCTGCGCGTGCTCTCCTGCGCCCAGCTCATCTCGATCCTCCGTCGCGACCGGTACGCCCCGGACAGCGACCGCGACTGGGCGGTGTACGGAGAAGGACTCCTCAGCGGACTGTCGGACACGGAGCCCTGGCTCCGAGCACTCACCGAGAGCCGGTTCTTGAGGGCGGCGGCCTTCCAGCGGTTCGGCGACAAAAACGTGGAGGGCGCGCGGCAGGCTCTCGAGGAGGCCTATGCCGCGGACGCCGACACCGAGCGCCTCGCCGAGAACCCGCAGCAGCGGCACTGCGCGCGGGAGAACCGCCGGCTGCTCGCCGATGTGACGGTCAAGGCCGGAACCCGGCTGTCACCGCCCGGGCGCGTGCAAGCGGCCGCCGACACACTGCTCCGCCTGGACGGGGCTGAGGCCTCGTCCAGGTTCCACGTGGCGGCTCTCGCCCAGCGAGGCGGTGATGTGCGGGCGGCTGCGGAGGAGTTCGAGCGAGGAGCGCAGGCCGGAACGTTGCGGGGAGCGACAGCTGCCTACCGGGCAGTGCGGTGCTGGGAGGAGCTGGGTGACGACCACAGGGCCGATCGCGCCGCACACCTGCTGTTCGATCTCGATCCAGCAGCACACTCGCCGAGGGAACCCGACCACGTACCGGCACGCGGACCGGCCGGGGCCCCGGCCTCCGGTCAGGGAAGCGGACAGGGATGACGAAGCAGGCCGAGCACACGGGCGGCGAACCGGGCCAGGGGGCGGAACCGCCGACACGCGGGCTGAGACGGCTCCGAACGACCTTCTCAGGCGGACTTGGCCGTGACTTCTCCCTTCTCTGGGTCGGCTGGACGATATCCAGCGCCGGCAACGGGCTGACCGTTACCGCTCTGCCGCTACTGGCAGCCGACATCACCAGCGACCCCACCCGTCTGTCGCTGGTGGGTTTCGCGGACAGACTTCCGTGGCTGGTGCTGGCCCTGATGGGAGGGGCGTTCTCCGACCGCTGGGACCGCCGGAGGGTGCTGTGGGTATCGGACGCCATCCGGTGCTGCATCCTGGCGGTTCTGTTCGCCACGGTGCTCGCTGGTTGGGTGTCGATCCCGCTCCTGATGGCCGTCGCGTTCAGCATCACGGCGATCGAGACGGTCTACGACAGTTCACGGCAGTCCATCCTGCCCATGGTCGTGTCCCGGGACCGGGATGCTCTCGAACGCGCGAACAGCAGATTGATGAGCGCCAACACAGCGGCCCTCAAGTTCCTCGGCCCTGCGGGCGGAGGCGTGCTCTACTCCCTCGGCCGTGCCGTACCCGCTCTTACCGACTCCGTTTCGTTCGGCCTCAGTGCCGTCTGCTCCTTCCTCATGCGCGGTGACTACCACGGGACCCAGGCGGACCGGAAGACCGCGACCACGGGGGCCGGCCACCGTCCGTCCATGCGCGGCGAAATCGTGGAAGGCATCTGCTGGCTCGCTCGCCACCGGGTGCTCCGCGTGTTCACGGTGGTCGCCGGCCTCAAGAACATGTGCACGGCCGGCCAACTCGCCATGCTGGTGCTCTACGCCCGCCAGATCTTGGGTATCAGCAACGTCGGGTACGGGCTGCTCCTGTCGTCCGTCGCGGTCGGCAGCGTGACGGCGGGACTCACCTGCAGGAAATTCACGCACAGGCTGGGGCCCGCGCACGCGAGTCTCGGGGGGTCGGTGGCCGGGGCGCTGGGTTTCACCATCCTGGGCTTCACCGACGACATCGCGCTCGTGGCGCTCGGACTCGGAATCACCGGTTATACGAGCATGACCTGGAACGTCACGACGGTCTCCCTGCGGCAAGCCATGGTGCCGAAGCATCTCACCGGCCGTATCAGCGGTGTGAACCGACTGGTGACGTTCGGTCTGATGCCCGTGGGCATCCTGGCCTCCGGCGTAATCGCCTCTCATCTGGGGCTGAGCGCCGTCTACAGCATCGGCGGCCTGTTCGGGGCGGGCGTCGCGCTCATCGGCTTGCTCACCCTGTCGAACAGCGCCGTCGAGAAGGCCCTGCACGCGGCCGAAGAACAGTGATCACCGAGCGGTATTCACCAGCAGGAGGTTGAACGTGGTACTCGAGACTTCGACCGAGCACCTGATCCACGCGACCCGGGCCCGGACCTGGCAGGCATGGACCGACCCGAGGGAGGTGCGTGCCTGGCTCGCGCTGCACAGCGCCGAGATCCCGCTGCAGGTCGGTGAGCGGCTGTGCTGGTCCTTCAACCGGCGCGGACGGGTGGAGCTGGTCTTCAACGCCCGGCTCAGTGCGATTACCCCTCAGGTCTCCTGTGAGTACGACTGGGACGTACCGGGGAATGACACTCCCACCCAGGTGAAGGTGGACTTCACCTGCCTGGACGACTCCCGAACCAAGATCGCGGTCCGTCATACGGGCTTCGGCGAGTCGCTCCGATCGCGCCTCGAGTTCGACGGTTACGACCACCACTGGTGGCACTACCTGGAGCGGCTCGGCGCGTACCTGGAGCACCGGCCTTTCCAGTTCCACAAGACTCTGACCCCGCCGAAGACCGGCATCATCCCACTCGGCGTCACGGCGGAGACGGGGATGGTGGTTCAGGACGTCGTCGTCAACTCCGCCGCGGAGGCCGCGGGACTGAAGGCAGGAGACGAGATCCGGGCCATCGACGGAGCTGTTCTGAAGGAGATGGAGGACTTCCACCGGTGGCTCGACGAAGCCGTCGCGGGCCAGGTGGCGGTACTCGCTCTCAAGGACCGCGCCGTCGAACTCACGCTCCGGCCATTCACGGCGTGACCGCCACGCCGTCCGAGCTCCGCGCGGCGCTGGCCTGCTTCCCCTCCGGCGTCACTGTGGTGACCACCCGGGACGACCGGGACAGGCCGCGCGGCTTCACCGCGAGCTCATTCTGCTCGGTCTCGTTGGATCCGCCGCTCGTGCTCGTCTGCCTGGCCCGAACGGCGGACTCCTTCCCGGTGTTCCTTCACTGCGGCCATTTCGCGGTCAGCGTGCTGCGCCCGTGGCACGAGGAGGTGGCTCGGCGTTTCGCCTCCAAGAGCGCCGACAAATTCGGCGGAGGCTGGGCCGCGCACACGCTCGGGGGTCTGCCCGTCGTGCCAGATGCCCTGTGCACGCTGGAGTGCGCGGTCTACGACCGCCATGAGGCGGGAGACCACCTGATTCTCATCGGTGAGGTAGGGATTGCGGCCGCCGGTGACGGGGAGCCGATGGTGTATTACGGGCGCGCCTTCCACCGGCTGGCCCCGGCGTGATGCCGCGCCGTCGCGGGCATTCCACGCGGTGACTGGCGACTGCTTCCCGGCCGCGGTCTTCTACAGCGCGGATCGTGGGCCGAGCCGGAGCGTAAAGCCGTTCAACGGCAACGCGTTCGCTCAACTGATACACATCCACCGCGTGGATGGGTGCGCGGTCATCGATGGCAGATATAGATGGTGTGGCTATGTCACGTAATTACCGGGGTAGTTGCGCCCGTCCTTGTAGTCGCAGACGGTGAAGCGTACGTCCCTGACTGAAGAAGGCACGATCGGGTGAACTGGCAACTCTGAGCCTGTGACCGCAGCCAGTTTTACGCCGTGAAGCAGTGCGCCCAAGTTCCAGTCAACGTCGGGAGACCGGCCAGCGTGTCACTGCGTGAGGCCCCGAGGAGCTCCGCCGCCGCCCAGGCGCCGACCGTGTATCCGAAGCCCTTCAGAAACTGCCAGGTGCTGAGCCGAACCGCCTTCCACGCCAGCGCACGAAGACGAGCGCCGACTATGCGCAGGCGGCGAGTGACGCGGTCGCGGCGGTTGAGCGGAACGGGCAGCAGCCGCAACCGCTCCACCAGCGACAATCCCGCCACACCGGCCAGAGAAGGCGACTTGATCAGACAGACGGTGGCAGACTGGCGGCACATCGAAGCTCCGGCGGTGCGAGGCGACTTGGGAAGGTCACTCCGTTCAACCGGAGCTTCGATGCGTACGTGACGGGCCGACCCCCGCCCCTCATCCCGCCAAGACCTGCGGACTCATGCGCTCACCGGGACTTTGCAACAGCCCTGGCCCCAGGGGTTGCGGCGTCAGTTGCGCTAACTGGTGCGCCAAGCTGTTGCACTGGGTGTTGCGGTAGATGTTGCGCGGGCCTTCATAGCGTCCTGAAATTCGTGCAGGTCACCCCCGCGTAGGGGCGTGGTCGGGGCGCTGACATCCCCGTTGCGGCCGCACTCCCTCGGACGGCGCAGCAGTCATCCCCGCTGCTCGCGGTCGCCCGCACTTGGATCTAGCGTCGTTCACATCTGTCTTCGCACGTGAAACGAGGAACCGAGATGGCGATTCTGGTGCTCAACCAGGCTGCGGGCTGGAACCAGGAGCTCTACCAGGCGACCTTCGACCGGGCGATCCCGGACCGTACGAATCCGCCCGCCGGGCTCATCGCCCACTTCGGGGCGCCCGGCGAGGCGGGCGGCTGGCAGGTCATTGACGTATGGGAGTCGGAAGACGCGTTCCGGCGCTTCATGGAAGAGCAGGTCAAGCCGGCCGCACAGGAACTCGGGGCACCACCGTTCGAGTCGAAAGTGGTCGAGGTCTACAACGCTCTGATCCCGTAACGGCCGCCTGGGCATGGGCCCGTGACGAATCAACGCTTCGGAGGTGTAACCCTGCACGGCCCCTCCCAGGGGGAAGGACCACGTTCAAAATCTGGCCGGCGCTCCAGCGCGCAGGCTCCCACTGCATGCGCCGCGCGGTCGGCGTCCGCGCGCCAGGGCGAGCGCGAGCACACGGAGCATGAGCGCGAGCGCCAAAGCTGGAGCCTGCCAGCGCCGACCGCGCACCCATCGTTGCTCACCGAAGCCGACCGTCACGAGTTCTGCGTTTGACGACGGCCCGGCACGGGGCTGCACTGGACTCATGGACGCTGAGGCGACTCCGTCCCGGGGAGCAGCGATGACAACCATGGAAACGTTCAACCTTCTGCAGCCGTACAAGATCGCCGAGGAGACGTTCGTCATCCCGTGGGCTCTCGAGGCCCCGCCGGTCGGCCACTTCCCGATGAACTCGATGGTGATCCGGGGAGCCGAACCGGTCCTCGTGGACACCGGGGCGCCCGCAGTGCGCTCCCAGTGGCTGGAGGCAGCCTGGTCCGTCGTGGATCCACTGGATGTCCGGTGGATCTTCCTCACCCACGATGACCGCGACCACGCCGGCAACCTTCTGCCGGTCCTCGCCGAATGCCCGAACGCGACCCTGCTGACGACATGGTTTTCCATCGGCCGCATGGCCGAGGAGTGGGAGACGCCCATCAACCGGTGCCGCTTCATGACCGACGGCGACACGATCGACGCGGGCGACCGCACTTTGGTCGCCAAACGACCGCCCCTGTACGACAACCCCACAACCCGCGCCCTCTTCGACCCGAAGACCAACGTCCTTTGGGCCGTCGACACCTTCGCCACGAACGTGCCGACCCCCATGCCCGAAATGGCAGCGCTGGCCCCAGACGAATTCCGCGACGGCCAGTTCTTCGGCGGAAGTCTGGTCTCCCCCTGGGTCGCCCTGGTGGATGCCCAAAAGTTCCGGACGGTCGTCACCGACTTCCAACACCTGAACGCCGAGGTGATCGCCGGCTGCCACTGCCCGGTCCTCCGCGGCCCCCAGATCCCCGAGGCCTACGACCTCCTCCGCCAGCTCCCCGAAATCCCACCGTGGGCAGAGTTCACCCAGGCCGACCTGGACCAGTGGATGGCGGCTGCCGAGAGCTCGGTTCCGCCGGAGCAGCCGCGGCCGTCGGAGACGTGAGAGGCCCTGCCGCGCGGCGTTGGGATCTGCTCTGCTTCGAGCCAGGCGGGAAGGTCTTTTCGGTGTAGGTGCCAACGGTGGTGAGGTCCTGGCCGGAGTAGCGGAACACCACGGAGTTGATCACCGCGCGCAGGGGCGAGGCGGGGCAGACTGTGACGTTCGTCCGCGCTGATGGGGGCGGGCGATGGCGCATCTCGGCGCCCGCACCGAAGCACCGGCCGCGTGCCTGAGCGGGTGGGTCAGAAGATCGGCGTTTGCGCTTGGACTTCGGTGAGCGCATCCTCCATGGTCAGCGACGGCAGCACGCGGACGCGGTTCCAGTGGGGGAGACGAGCCTCCATCAGGAAGCGGTCGACATTCTCGACCTTGTCGGACTGTACGACCACAACAATCGTGTGTTCACGGTTGACGAAGGGACCGGACACGATTTCGACGCCTGCCTTCTGGGCGAGGTCCGGCACGTCAGGACCGATCTTCAGCAACAGGTCGCGCGTTGTCGCGTTGGAGGTCGGACAGGTTTCCGGAGTGTGGGTCGCGATCAGGACGAAATGCATCTCGAGGTTCCCTTCCGCTTGAAGGCCCCTATCTCAGGCTAAGCCGCGCCAAGGTGCTCCGCGATCGGCGATCCCGGCTCTGACCGGCGGAGGAGGGTTCACGCCCGGAGGTCCTCCCGTATCGCGTATCCGCTCGATGGCAGTCCATCGCGGTACGGCCAGTCGGCCCGCCACGAAGTCGAGACCGCGGTGGCCAAGTCCGCCGACTGACTCAAGGTCGACCAGCAAGCCGCCCAGGCCCAAAACCTCTCTCGCACACCAACCGGAGAGACCCCGAAGCGGTCTCAGCGGCCGCGCCGCTCGACCGTGTGCCGCTCGGCCTGATGGCCTAACGACGCTGAGCCACGGTGTCTCGCGCGACGTATGGTCCGTAGGGGGCCGACGGAGGCACTGATGACCGATCACCCGAACATCGCTGCGTTCCATCGCACCATGGCTGCCTTCGCGGCAGGCGACATGGACGCGCTGGCGAAGACCTTTCACCCCGAGGTGGTGTGGCATATCGGGGGCAGCAACCCGCTGGCGGGAGAGTACCGGGGACGCGAGGACACATTCGCGGTGTTCGGTCGGGAGTTTCAGCTGACAGGCGGCACGTACCGGCCGCAGCTCCATGATGTGCTCGCCAACGATGACCACACAGTTGCGCTGCTGCACGTTACGGCGTCACGTGAAGGCAAGCAGCTCGATATGGACTACACCCTCGTCCTCCACATCAGGGACGACAAGATCACCGAGGGTTGGGTGCTGACGGCTGATCCGCAGGCGTACGACGAGTTCTGGTCGTAGGCGCCGGGGTACGGCAGATCTCAAACGCGGTCTGAAAGTCGTTTTCATCTGGGATGCCCGCGTATCTGCCAATTTTCGGTGTGCGGGGTTGTGGTGATGGTGAGGCTGAGGGTGCAGTTGAGGTCTGCTGGCCGGATGGGGTGACAGATGGGGCGGGGTGTGGCTTACGCCTGTCTCATCCCAGAACGCCCGACCATTGCGATGCGAGCCGAGCTCGTCATCGACGCCCTGGCCGCCGCCGAACGCACCCGCGGGAGCCTCGCCGGGGCGGTCTTTCACTGCGATCACGGCTCGCAATATACGTCCGCCGCGTTCGCCGACGCCTGCGCGAATGCGGGCGTGAGAAGGAGCATGAGCGCCGTCGGCAGCAGCGCGGACAACGCTGCCGCGGAAAGCTTCAACGCGTCGCTGAAAAGGGACACTCCAGGGCGCCAAGGCCTGGCCCACGGCCCGTCAGGCCCGCCTCGACACCTTCCGCTGGGCCGGCCGCTACAACACCCGCCGCCGCCACTCCGGCCTCGGACAACGATCACCGATCGCCTACGAGACCGCGGCTTGACTCGCCGGATTGCTGCTCGCGGGGCGCCACGGCATCGGTCCTCCGCCTGGTGGAAGCCCGCGCGCGGCCGAGGCCCGGACGTGGTCGGCTGAAGGCAGCATCACGCGGTGACGGCTTGGCCTCGCTCACCGATGTCCATCCACGTGTGCGCGTCTTGGCACGGCGAAAGGAGCGGCCATGACCAGCCGCATGGTTCAGGATCGGCTGTTCATTGGCGGGGACATGGTCGCGCCGGTCTCGGAAGAGGTGATCGGGGTCATCTCTCCGGTCACGGAGGAGCGGATCGGTACGGCTCCCTCATCGACGCCTGCCGATATCGACCGTGCAGTGCGCGCGGCGCGCGCTGCCTTCGACGATGGTCCCTGGCCCCGCATGTCTCCACAGGAGCGGGCGGACGCGCTGGGGCCGTTCGGCGAGTACCTGCGCGCCCGTGTCCCCGAGATCGCACAGCTCATCACCACAGAGATGGGCTCACCGATCAGCTTCTCAAACCAACTCCAGGCACCGGTTCCCGTGATGGTTCTGGACTACTACCGGCAACTTGCCGCGACGTTCCCCTTCGAGCAGGATCGAGCAGGCCTCAGCGGTCCCGCGCGGATCCTTCGGGAGCCTGTGGGCGTCGTGGGGCAGATCGTGCCGTGGAACGCGCCGCTCATCCTGACGATGGTGAATCTTGCTCCCGCCCTGATCGCCGGCTGCACCGTCGTGCTGAAGCCCGCGCCGGAGACCCCGCTGGACGCGTACCTGCTCGCCGACGCTGCCATGGAGGCCGGTCTGCCCCCGGGTGTCCTCAACATCGTGCCCGCCGACCGGGAGAACAGTGAGGCGCTCGTGCGGCACCCGCTGGTAGACAAGATCAGCTTCACGGGCAGCTCCGCCGTAGGACGGCGGGTCGGCGCGCTGTGCGGCGAGCAGTTCAAGCGCGTCACCCTCGAGTGCGGCGGGAAGTCGCCCGCCATCATCCTCGAGGACGCCGACATCGACAGCGTCGTGCCCGCCCTCATGCCGTACGCGATCATGATGTCCGGCCAGCACTGCCTGGCACAGACCCGGATCCTCGCTCATCGCAGCCGCTACCAGCAGGTTGTGGACGCGATCTCGCAATCAGCTGCTGCGCTGCGGGTCGGCGATCCGGATGACCCCTTGACCGAGGTCGGCCCCCTGGTGGCCGAGCGCCAGCGGCGGCGGGTCGAGGATTACATCGCCGGCGGGCGGAAGGACGGCGCGACGATCACGGTCGGCGGCGGCCGGCCCGCGAGCCAGTCGAAGGGCTGGTACGTCGAACCGACGGTCTTCGCAGACGTCGACAGCTCCATGCGCATCGCGCAGGAGGAGATCTTTGGCCCCGTGCTCGTCGTCATCCCATTCGACGACGACAACGACGCGGTCCGTATCGCGAACGACTCGAAGTACGGCCTGTCGGGAAGCGTCTGGACCAACGACCTGGACCGGGCCATGAGCATCGCTCGCCAGGTGCGCACGGGGACCTTGACGCTGAACGGGTACCGGATCGAGTTCGCCGCCCCCTTCGGCGGATACAAGGAATCCGGGGTCGGCCGCGAGTTCGGGCCCGAGGGCCTCAGCTCGTTCCTGGAGTACAAGACGATCAATTTGCCGGGCGACGTGGTGCTGTGACCGGGAAGGGTCCGGTGGTCAGGTCGCAGCCTGGACGGCTCTGCCGCCCCAGCGGATGGCTTTCTCGCTGCGGATGCGGGCTCGTTCGCGTCGTTGTGCGGCCAGGACGTCGGGGTGGTTGTTGCGCCAGCGCAGGTAGGCGTGCAGGGCCCGGGTCTGCACGGTGTGGTTGGGGTGGTGGGAGTTGGCGAGGGCGAACTGCCGCAGCGGCCCGAAATGGGCCTCGATGGGGTTGGCCCAGGAGGCGTAGGTCGGAGCCGTCCAGGGCGGGCCGCACGGTCAGAGCAGAGCTGACCGCGGCGGTCGAGGACCTGAGGGCAGCCGCCCGGCTTGGCGGCCTGCTTCCCGCCGTGACCCTCTGGTATCTGTACTGTGCCGTGCAGCAGGAACGTGCCGCGCGTGAGCGCCTGGCCTTCATCGTGTAAGCGAATGAGGCAGACGCCTGTGCCGTGACAGCGGCGAGATCGATGGCCGCAAAACGTATCTCTTCGCCTT
>NZ_MEHJ01000001.1:8142500-8325022 GCF_001746415.1 Streptomyces agglomeratus | reverse complement strand
GCCCTGGGTGGCCCGGTGAACCAAGACGACAGTGTCGTCCGATCCGACGCGGGCCGCGACAAGCTCCTCGGCGGACGTGCTGAGGTAGGTGATGGCGTCGGAACGGATCAGACGGCTTTTCTCCGGCTCGCTGTGACTTGGACTGAGCACCCAGACGTCGGCCATGGTCCCCTCCCGAGGGTCAGCGGTGATCATCAAGACCCATCCTCCACCCGGCCGGAGCTAACGACAGGACGACACCGGGGGTGATCGACGACGACTCGCGCACCTTCGCCCTCGCGCAAACCGGAATCGGGGTAGTGGGCCTCTGCGGAGACCCGCTCGTCGTCGCCTCGCCCGGTGAGAGCGACCACCCGACGTTTCACCCGGCGGAGTGTCCGGGCCCGCCCCCACGCCCACTGCGGTGTCCGTTTTAGGCGATACCCCCACCGCTGGAGGCCCGCCATGCCACGCCCCATCTGGAGTGGAGCCATCTCGTTCGGCCTAGTGACCATCCCTTGTCGCGTCCTGAGCGCCACCGAGAACCACAGCATCGCCTTCCGTCAGTTCCATGAGGCCGATGGCGGTCGGATCCGGTACCAGAAGGTCTGCGAGCTGGACGGGCAAGTCGTGCACCAGGGCGAGATCGGGCGCGGCTACGAGATCTCCCGCGACACGATCATCGAGGTCACGGACGCCGAGCTCGACGCCATGCCGCTGCCCACCGCGAAGGCCATCGAGATCGTCGCCTTCGTGCCGGCCGAGTCCATCGACCCTGTACGCATCGGCGACTCCTACTATCTGGCAGCCGACGGCGCCGTCGCAGCGAAGCCCTACGTCCTGTCCCGCCAGGCCCTGGAGCGCTCCAGCAAGGTCGCCGTCGCCAAGTACGCGTGGCACAACCGGGAGCGCCTCGGGCTGCTGCGGATCAAGGAGGACGCGATCGTCCTGCACAGCCTGAAGTGGCCGGACGAGATCCGCTCCCCTGAGTCCTTGCTCCCCAAGCCTGTGCCCGTGGCCGACGAGGAGATCGAGGCGGCCGTCGACCTCATGGAGGCCATGGCCGTTGAGGACCTCAGTGGTTTCCGTGATCATTACCGCGCAGCCCTGGAAGATCTGATCCGCGCCAAGGCCGAGGGTGCGAAGCCCGAAGGGGCTCAGCCCGAGCCGGCCGCGGCTCCCGTCGTCGACCTCATGTCCGCACTGCTCGAATCCGTGAGTCCGCACGCCAGGCCCGCGGCGAGGTCCAGGGCCGCGCGGCGGGCGCGGGCGGCGATGATGCGAGCGTCCATGACATGGCCGGGCACGTAGAACGCAAAGCCGCGAACGCGCCCGCCAAGAAGGCGGCCAAGGCCCCGGGCAAGAAGTCGGCGGCAAAGAAGACGACGGGGCGTAAGTCCAGCGCCTAGGTCAGCCCGTCTTACTCGAGGATGCCCAGTTCCGTGTCCGGGCGGCACAGGGTGCAGGCGCTGACCCCGTCGTGCAGGGCCTGGATCGCGTCCTGCCGGCTGATCGCCTTGCTGCGGACCTCGCTTCCGCCCATGGAACACGCGCCGACGTGCACGGCGACGGGCGTGTGCCCGTTGATGCTGATCTGCACCGTCCACTCCGGCGGCGGCTTCTGCCGCTCGATCTTCTCGTGGATGACAGCCTGCTGCTCCAGGTGCCGGATCCGCTCCCGCACCCGGGCCAGGATCGCGAGCAGGAAGGTCTCCAGCACGCGCAGGCGCGACAGGTCCGGTGGGAGATCAAACGGTGCGGACATGGCGGTGCCCCGCCTTCAGGTCAATCGGTAGGAGCGCCAGCGGCTGCCACTGCGCGAGATCACGCCCTGCTGCTCAAGCCGCTTGAGCTGGTACTGCACGGACGAGGTGCTGGACAGGCCGACCCGGTGACCGATCTCGCGAACCGTCGGCCCCTCCCCGTGCTCGTAGATCCACTCCCGGATACAGGCCAGAACTTGCTCCTGCCTCACGGTCAGGTGACCCATCACGGCGCATCCCTCCCTCGTTTGTGGGCGCGTACCGGCTGGGACAGGGCGGCCCGGGCGGCGGTCGGATGTCCGGCCGGGGTGGACCAGAAGGGATGCCAGAAGAGCCGGTTGGAGAGGTGCAGCAAGCGACGCCGCAGCGCCGTGGTGCCGCGTGGGTGGGCAGCGGCAAGCGCGGTGTACGTACGGCCCCAGTCGTACTGCGCCTGCGCCAGGTCGTCGGGGAGCGTGGAATGCGCCATGACTCAAATTAGACCATGCGTTCGATTTTGGAGTCACGCTCACCACGCAGGCGCGAGAGTGGCGGTGTGGTCGGGCACGCTAGTTGGCCGCTCTGGGCTCGCCAGGTGGCCGCGCACGTGAGCGTTTACCCGCCCCATCGCTGCAATCGCGCTCAACCGGTGCGGCTCTGCGATGACGGGGGCAAGCTCCGGAAGTGACTACCTTCCTCAGTCAACTGCCAGCACTCATCGGTGTCATCGTCGGCGCCTTCGGAACGCTCCTCACAACCCGCCTCAATGACAGAGCGCAGTGGACGCGAGCCCTTTCAGTACGGTGGGACGAGCGACGATTGGATGCCTACTCCGAGTACGCTCGCGCACTCAAAGAGGTCCACTTACTTGCGCACCGCATAACGGCGCCGTCCCGGCCCTCGTCACGGGCGCATCCGATCGATCGGACCACCGGACTTGAGCTGCTGGCCGAAGCGGATGCCCAGCGGACCAAAGCGTGGGAGGGGGTGCTCTTGCTGGGTGATGCTGACACGGTGGCTGCCGCGCGCGAATGGCGGTGGGCGGTCCTGCAGCTGGAACGGGCGGCACGGGATCTCGCCGAACCTGACTTCGACTGGGTGGCTGCCGTGCGTCGGGCCGACGACGGTCGGGACCGTTTTTACACCGCCGCCAGAGCTGGCCTGACCGTGGGAAGCGACGACGTGGCACAGTCCCGATGGCTCGCCGATCGACAGCTGAACTAGCGACGTCGGTGGCCCCTGGGCTGGGGTACGGCCGCGCGCCGCCTGAGTATCAGGTGGCCAACTGAAGCGCACAATGGCCAACTACAAGTAGCGATCGTCGCGGCGATGGCCCGCTCGTGCGCACGCTCGATGATCCGCCGCGTCTTGTCGTCCCCCAGGGCCCATACCACCACCAGGCTCGCCTGCGGCCGGAAGACGAAGTCGACGGCGAGCAGCGGGTGACGGAGGCCACCGGCCGACCGAGGACGGTGGCCCGCCGCGCCCGGGACGCTGGCCCGGCCCTTCGCCGGCAGCCCGGGGGCCGGGGTGGGGCCCTCTCCGGGCACAGAGATCAAGGTCTGGCCGCGATGCCGTCGCGGCCAGACCTGCGCGTCGCAGGCTCTTCGCGGCCTCTGTCGCGGCCCGCGAGGACCTGAACGCACGTGCGCGCGTAAGGGGGTCCAGAGAGTCCACCCCGGCTCACTGACCTGCCTCTGCATGCGCCGTACTGGCAGGCGCACTCTGGTCAACAGCGTCAATGGGACGAGGCTTGAGCAACGTCAGCCGTACTGAGAGCTGGCGGACTGCCCGGCACAAGGCTCCGGTCTTTACAGTGGCAGCGTTATGCCGAGCTCTTGCATGGCGGAAGAGGGCGGGCCGCCCTCCGAGCGTTCGGTCTTGCGCCCCTTACTGGTGGGGGTAAGGGTGCGGGGGTCGATCGCTTCGGCGGGCGCCGGTGGAGTACACGCCGTCGGGGTCTCTGTCGCGGTCATGCGGCAGCAGGACAACGACCTGCGCGTCTACCGCCCGACGACAGTAGGGAACGCCCCCGATCTCTCACCTCGGACAGCGCGACACGCCCGCCCGAGCCCGCTCTTCAGCTCTGACCAGGGCCTCGGCATGCGGCGGCTGTCCGGGTACCCGTGCTCACGCCTTCGGTTGGTAGCCGTCGTAGTCATTCCAACTGGGGGATTGAGTCATCAGTTGTTTCCAGGTAGGCCAGACCTCCTGGGTCTGCTGGCGAACCAGTTCGCCGGGCATGCTGAATGGTGGGGCCTTGTGCGGTTTGTCGAGTGCTTGACCGACGATCGTGTCGTAGAGCACGGGCGCGGCGTGGAGGCGGGGCAGCGAGGCATGGATGCGGTCTGCGTAGCCGGCCGGGAGGGTGTGGGGCCCCTCGGGGCCAAGGTCGAATCCGGCGCCGGCCGTCACCAACGCGATCTCGGGACGTTTGCGTATGGCGATTTCGTAGTGCAGGTGCAGGGCGATCGCATCCCATATGACCTCGACCCTCTCGGGTGACACCCCCTGGTCGGTGAGGAAGCGGGCGGCCAGGTCGGCGCCGTCAATATCGAAGGGCTGATCGCCGTTGCCCTCGGGGCTGAGTCCGGCGTCGTGCAGAAGGCAACCCAGAAACAGCAGTTCGTCGTCATAGTCGCGGCCGGGTTGCAGGCCTTGCTGCTCTCCGAGGAAGCGCCCGTAAAGATAGCTGCGCATGCTGTGGTTGAAGATTGCTGGGTCCTCGATGCCTTTCACGAAGCGCATCGCGCTCAGTGCTACGCCGGTACGAGGAAAGAGCAGTTCAGCGTATGCGTTGTCCATCACGTCACCCTTCCTGGGCATTGCGTGTAAGAGGTTGGCTTCCCTGGGTACGAATGTTGATCCGCCGTAGGGCAAGCAGTCCGCCGACTCCCGGGATGGCGGAGCGCCATCGGGCGCCCGTCGAGGCGGCAGACGGGGCCATCGAAGTGGCCGCGATGACGACGAGGTAGGCCGTGCCGTGCAGCGGGCCGACGAGCGTCGTGATCGCTTGCGTGTGTGTGGTGAGCAGGTTGCCCAGCAGAACCGCGAAGGAGGCGGTCTCGGCACCGGCCGCGATCCGCAACATGTGCACGGGGATCACGCTCCCGTGGTCGAGCCAGGACGGACGATCATCAGGATGACGACGATCGCCCAGAGGACGTTGAAGATGCCGGTGAGCATGGTCAGCCGGGTCGCCGCGGGACGCTGCCCGTCCTGGGGCGCTGAGTCCTGGGTCAACGCGAGCAGGCGCTGCTGGCCGGGCAGGATGGCCATGGCGAGGATGGCCGCGGCGATCACGGTCAACGCGAGCGATGCGATCAGCCAGGCGTCGGTGAGGACGCCGAGCAGGGCTCCGGTGGCGAGCCCGAAGACCGGCACGGCGAGACCGGCGAGAGCGTAGCCGCGGCAGATCCGGTGCAGGAGTGCGGCGATCCCGGCGGCTCGCCCGTCCGGATCCTGGCCGCCAGATGCCTGCAGCGCGTAGCGGGGGAACATGGACGCGGCCACCGTGATCGATCCGACCGCCAGAATCGCCGCGAGGACATGTACGGACAGCAGCACCTTGGTCACTGCGGATTCCTCCGAGCAGAAGCGTTAAATATGTTGGCTGCCAATACATACACTGCCTACAGCAATTTTGGGTAGGCTGCCTACTCATGAGGGCAGACGCGGTGCGAGGGCACCTGGACGGACTGTTGCTGGCCGTGCTTGAACCAGGCCCGCTGCACGGCTACGCGATCATCGCCGCGGTCCAACACCGCAGCAGGGGCGCACTTGAGCTGCGCACGGGCACGATCTACCCGGCCTTGAACCGGCTGGAGCGGCTCGGGCTGCTGAGCAGCAGCTGGCAATCTTCTGGTGAACGGCGACGGCGATGCTACGAACTCACCGACGCCGGACGGCACACCCTGGCCAGCGAGCGCACCGCGTGGAGCGAGTTCACCACAGCGATCGGCTCGGTCCTGAACCCCGCCGCACCGCCCGGGTTTGCCACATGAGCGCCACCAGTCGGCAAGCCGACCCCATCGAGGATTACATCGCGGCCCTTACAGCCGCCCTGCACGGCCCGGCCCGAATCAAGGCCCGGATGATCGAGGAGATACACGACGGCCTCGCGGACACGGTAGAGGCGCACACCCGCGAAGGAATGGCCTACCAGCGCGCCGCCCACCAAGCAGTGGGAGAGTTCGGGACCCTCGACGAACTCGTGCCGAGCTGCCAACGGGAACTGACCATCACCCAGGCCCGGCACACCGCCCGGGCCGTCGCCCTCACCGCCCCCTTCCTGGTCGCCTGCTGGTACCTGGCCTGGACCACCGACCACGATCAGCCCTGGCAGCTGCCACGCACGGCTCAGCTACTGGCCGTTCATCTGGCCGGTGTTGCCAGCGTCGCAGCACTACTCGCCGCGGCGACGCTGGCCACCACCGGCACCCTCGCCCGCTGGCTGCCCATTCCGCACCAGCTGCCCCTCGCGGTCGCATGGACCGGTACTACCGCCAGCGTTGCCATGGCGGTCGCGACGCTCGCGCTCGCCACCGCCTCCGTCCTGGCCACGAACTGGCCACTGCTCGCGTTCGCCGGCGCACTCGCAGCCGCGTCGCACGCCGTGGTGGCAGCCTCGGCCCGCGCCTGCCGCCAATGCGCGCGCCTGCCGGCCACGTGACCCACCGCCTCTCGGCTGCGCGGCTGACGTACCCTCGGACACGTCAACGGGCCATCAGCCACTGGATCAAGATCACCTACGTAATCGCAGGTAGTTACCCGTGTGCGGCTGGCTGCCCGCCGTCGGCGGCCACTGGTGCGCGAAGGCCTGGCATGGTGACCGCGGCGAGGTCCAGGCGGCAACAGCGCGAAGAGGCGAAGCACGCCGGTCCGCCCTGTAGAGCACTGCTCTGCACTGGGCGCCACCGAACGGCAAATTACATCGTCACAATCCATTCGTGCCCCCGCCGAATCCGGCGGCACGGCGCGTGATCAACTGCCGGTGCTCCATGCCAACCTGCTGGCACGCGCAGTGGCTTGGAGCTGGAGGTAGACCGCCCATGGCGGCGAACAACGACCCCACCGTCAGGGGAGCAGTGGTGTACCTGGAGAGGTTCACCAGCGGCCTCTGCCTGGAAAGGCCGGCCGACGTCCAGCAGTACAGCGCGCTGTACACGCACCTGCAGGCCCAGGCCCACAGCCCGGACCACACCCAGCACCTCATCACCGACACCAACAAGCTCTACACATCGTCAGCGTTGGCTGCCGAGCCGAGCCGCGACAACGACACCCGCCCCATGGTGACGTGCGCAGGCGGTTACCCCGGTTCATGCGGGGCGGCGGATGGCACCGAGGACGGCGAAACTGCCGTCGCGACTGGAGCGGGCGAAGGCCAGTCAGATCAGACTGCGGGGAGGCCCTGAACTCCAGACTGCCCTACGTGGGCTGGTCCTTGTGGCGCGAGTGCCGCTGCAACGGCCGCGTCCAGCTTCTGCCCCACCGGCTGTGGCAGCGGCTGCCCCAGCGCCCAGTCGATCACCGATTCTGCGACCGTGTGCAGCTTGGTATTGGTGCGCTGGGACACCTCGCGCAGCACCTCGAACCCGGCGGCCGGCGGTATCCGGTGGGTGGCGATGAGGACACCGATGGCCTGGTCGACCGTCGCGTGGGAGTCGACGGCATGCTGCAGCTGGGTGTTCTCCTGCTGAAGGCGGTCCGCCGTGGCGTCACGCGTGTCGTCGGGCAGGGGCCGCTGTACGCGGGAAGTCGTCATGACCGGTCTCCCTACAGAGGCGAGGTTTCCAGTACGCCTGCCCCGGACGGGAACAGCAAGACACTTTCAGGGCGGCGCGAAGAGCATAGATGCGAGAGGGCTCTTCGCCGACCATGGTCGGCGAAGAGCCCGAGAGGCTGTCTTCCCAACCTCTCCCCTGCCGAGTCACCACTGCGTGCTCGCTTACACATGTACTCCGTCGCGGCCAGCAGGGCTCCGGCCCGTCCGGGGGAGCGACGGGGGCCCTGCTCCGGTGTCCGGGGGTGTGGCCTTCTAGCCTGCGGCCACGGAACCCACCCCCATGCCCGAGCCGTTGCGCGGCGCGGTTCACCTGCTTGTCTCGGGAGGTTTGCGCCGTGCGGAAGATGAGAAGGGCCGCAAGGCGGGCCACCCTGCGCGACCTTCGGAACCTCGCATCCACGGCGTTTGAAGACAGCGGCCACCTGACAGTCCGGCAGCATGCGGCAAGGATCACCGTCAACGCGCAGCAGGCCCTGGGCTGGAGCAGTGTGCGCTCGCCCACCAAGACAGGGAAGAACGTTTTCTTTTCAGCCTTCGACTGAGGAATTCGACGGACGCGGACAAAGCCGAGCGACGACGTATCGGTGATGACTTCAATCGTGGGCAGCTGCAAAGGCCCTGCGCCTCAGATTTTCGTCTTCGAGTTGCTTGAGCGCGGCTCGTTGGACGTCCAGGGCAGCACAGCGAGCGGCGATGTCCGCAGCCTCGGCAGCGAGGACCTCCGCCAGTGCCTGCAGTGGCTTGCCCGTGGGGATCCTGTTTTCGCGATACTCGGCGTCCGGCCCGAACCCTCGCCCGGTGCCCGACCCCAATTCGCGGTATCTGTCAGCGATCCCGTGCATCGCACCCATGAGGTACGACATCGCAAGGTCGATATCTCCGCGCAATGCGGCCGCCGCTTCATCGCTCATGACGCCACCGTTCCACGCTGTGAGCCTTGCTCACGTCTGATCCACCAGGTTTCGCGCCGGGACACTCCCGGACCGAGAGCGACACGACGCGCCTGCTGCCAACCTCATGGCCGGGTACAACCAGACGTAAGCAGGCGCCCCTCGGCGGCCCGCCCGCGCGCCGGCAGGCCATGGGCCCCTACCTGTGCAGGGATTCGAGGCTCCCGAGACACACCTCGTCACGGCCTTGCGGCGCATGGGCAGCGCTCAGCTCTTGGTCAGCGACGCCTGGCCCACCGTGTGCGGGTCAGCGGCACCACGGGATGTAGTCCAGGTTCTTGACGTAGCGGGCGGTGACCCAGCCGCTGCGGTGGTCCAGCTTGTACCAGATGTGGTTGCCGTCGACGTTTTGGCCGTACACCTTGCAGGCCAGGGCGATCTTGGCCCCTGAATGGAAGCTGCCCAGCACCCCGGAGTAAGTGGTTGCCCTGCTGCGGATCTTGACTCCGGTACTCGCGATGACCCTGCCGTACTTGGTATAGGCCGCCGCCCCACTTGCCTGATCCGCCGTGGCACCGGCAACTGGGGTCCCGATCTGGTCGGCCGCAGTTGCCGGAGTGGCGGCGCCGAGCAGCCCCAACGCCAGGCCTCCGACGGTCAGCGCCAGTGTGGTTTTCACGGAATTGAGCACAGCAGTCTCCTTTGGATCCGTTGACGCGGTGCGCCACGACCCGGGACGCAATCAGCACATATCAGGAGCATGAGCAGTGAAAACCGAGGACTGCGGCTGCCATGCCGCTCACTCACCCAATGAGCTCACTCTCCGGACCGCAGCGCCCGTTGACGGCGCCAGACCGACTCCGGGCCCGGTCCTCCGAGGAGAATGCCGGGGACCCGGGGTGACAGCCCTGCTGCGGGCCTGGCAGGACTTTGATGTCCTCGGGGCGTTCTCCCTCGTACCCGTTGCCGTCTTCGGACCAGCGAGTGAACGGCTCGCCGAGTCTTTCCCGGTCCCGCCTGCGGCCGTCAGAGGGATACATCAGTAACAAGAGCCCGTGCGGTCTGCGTGTCGGGAGCCGGCGGGTGATGATCGTTTGATGCCAGCTTCTGGGGCGCGAGGACCATGGATGCCTCGGACAGGTGATCGGCAGCCCACGGGCACGCCAGAGGGAGCGGTTGTGGCGGACGGTGAGCGGTGGGCTGATCATCGCGGGGTGGATCGGTCGGAGGGGTTCGGTGAGCGGCTATTTGGGGGTGTTGCTGGATCGGGCGCACGAGATGCCGCCGCAGTTGATCGCTCCGCTGATCGCGGAGGAAGTGGCCATGGTGGGTGGCCGCGGGGTCTCGATCCTTCTGCAGGACTATGCGCAGGAACTGCTCGTGCCGCTGCCGGGCAAGAGGCTGATCGTGGGTGAGCCCGAGGTGATCGCTGATTCGCCGGCCGGGACCGCCTTCCTGCGTGCCACCGCTGTCGAGGTGCGGCAGGCCGACGGCGTGCGGGTGTATCTGCCGTTGCTGGACGGCAGCGACGAGGTGGGCGTCATGGCCCTCACCCTGGACACCGTCGATGACGACGACCGGCGCCTGCTGCGCAGACTCGCCGGCCTGGTCGCCGACATGCTGGTCACCAAGCACGCGTATACCGACCGGTTCTTCCAGGCCCGGCGCCGCGAACCGATGAGCGTGGCCGCGGAGATGCAGTGGTCCCTGCTGCCGCCATTGACGATGTCCGTACCGCAGGTCGCCGTGTCCGGGGCCCTCGAACCCGCCTACAACATCGCCGGCGACAGCTTCGACTACGCCCTCAACGACAACATCCTGCACGCGGCCGTCATCGACGCGATGGGCCATGGGCTGGACGCCGCCACCATGGCGACCGTCGCCGTCGGCGCCTATCGCCACGCCAGACGCTCCGGCATCGACCTGGCCCAGAAGTACGCGTTCATGGACCGGGCCATCGCCGAGCAGTTCGGGCCCGATCATTTTGTCACCGCGCAGATGATGGACCTGGACGTCATCACCGGCCGCCTGCAGTGGGTCAACGCCGGCCATCCCGCACCGATACTGATCCGCAACCATGAGGTCGCCCGGCAGCTGGAAGGCCCCACCACCCTGCCGGTCGGCTTCGGCGGCGAACTCCCTACGATCACCCAGTACCAACTCCAGCGCGGCGACCGGGTTCTCTGCTACACCGACGGCATCATCGAGGAACGCGACGCCGACGGCGAACCCTTCGGCGAAGAACGCCTCATCCGCTGCATCAACGCACACCCGGACCAAGAAATCCGCGCCGCAGCTCTGTTTCTCTCCCGCGCCCTCAAACAAGAACGCGGCCAACGCACCAGCGACGACGCAACCATCTTCCTGATCGAATGGCGCGGCGCCTCCGCCGACCACCTCGCCGTCCTCGAATAACTCCTCGTGCCGAACTGCCCGCTGCCCCACACCGCGAGCACCCAAGGCGAACAGCGTCCGCACGATGCTCTGCTTCTCAACGTGGCCGACCCGGGGTTCTCCGCCTACCGGGGCCGGCTCACCGGGCCTTCGTACTTGCCCACCCTCGACCCGCCAAGACATCACGGTGCCCAAAGCGCCCACATCATCCGGATGCAGCCGTGGTACGGGAGCACCGGCCCGTACAGCGTGGTGCGAGGACGGAGGGTGGAGGGATGGCCCCGCACCACGCTGGCCTGCCGGCGCCACCACAGGCACCTGCTCGTCAGCATGCCCCACCCCCAACGACCCTGCCCCGACCGAAACGGCGCCGCCCACCACGCTTCACCCGACCGGCCCGTAACCCGGGACCCACCCTCGATGTTGAGCCGGTCGAAGCGTGCCATTCGCGGATTTCGGATTGCGCGCTGTGGGGGCCCCAACGGAGCGGGGCCCCCACCCCAAGCCGCCCCACCCCAGAGCCGGGTAACCCGGATGCCCACAAGACACGCCCCCAGCAAGCCGGGACCCACGCGGCTCGGAGACAGGGCATTCCGGGAAACAGTGACCCAGATGCGTGCTGGTCGCTGGTTCCTGCGACGCGTGTGTACATATCCGCCCCCCACGGATCCGCGTTGCGAGGCCCTGCCCCTCAGGGCTCTCGCCCCCTCTTCCTGCCTGGCGACGGGTGTGCCCCTCGCGCCCTCTGCCATGCCGGGCTCACGGGGAGTCTCAATGATGAAGTCAAGCCGCTTGCGCGACTGGCAGCTCGGGGTGAAGACCCGGTTGTCGCGCAGGAGAGCCCACAGGACGCTGGCCCGGCGCCGGGCCAGGGCGATGACGGCTTGTACGTGTTTGCAACCCTCGCCGCGCTTCTTGAGGTAGAAGTCCCGGTTCGGCCCCTCGCGCATCATGCTGGTCTGTGCGGACATGTAGAACACCCTGCGCAGGCGGCGGCTGTAGCGCTTTGGCCGGTGCATGTTGCCGGTCCGGCGGCCGGAGTCGCGCGGGACGGGCACCAGCCCGGCCGCCGAGGCGAGATGCCCGGCGTCGGCGTAGGCCGTGAGATCGCCGGCGGCGACGACGAACTCGGCGCCGAGGATCGGTCCCATGCCGGGCAGGGACTCGATGATCTCCGCCTGCGGATGGCTTCGGAACGTCTCGCGGATCTGCTGGTCGATCCGCTTCAGCCGGTCGTCCAGGGCCAGGATGTGCCCCGCCAGGTCGGCCACGATCTGAGCGGCGACGTTCTCGCCGGGCAGCGCAGTCTGCTGGGCCTGGGCCGCCTCCAAGGCGGTCGCTGCGACCGCGTCGGCGCCGCGCACGCTGCGGTTGGCCAGCCAGGCCGTCAGCCTTGCCCGGCCGCGACCGCGGATCGCGGCGGGCGTCTGGTAGCCCGTCAGCAGGACCAGCGCGCCCTTCTGCGAGCTGTAGTCGAAGGCCCGCTCCAGCGCGGGGAAGACGCCAGTCAGCGTGTCGCGAAGACGGTTGATCATCCGGACTCGGTCGGCCACCAGGTCGGAGCGGTGAGCGGTCAGCAGTGCGAGGTCGGCGGCCAGCTGGGCCGGCACGTCGATCGCCGCGAAGTCCCGGCGGTTGCGGGCGGTTTCGGCGATGACGTAGGCGTCGCGAGCGTCGGTCTTCGCCTCGCCCCGGTAAGCGCCCGACATGCGGTTGACCGTGCGGCCGGGCACGTAGACGGCCTGCTGGCCGTGGGCCGCGAGCAGGGCCAGCAGGAGTGCGGAGGACGTGCCGGAGATGTCCACCGCCCAGTGGACCTCGTCGGCCAGGTCCAGGATCTCGCCCATGGCGGTCAGGATCGCCGACTCGTCGTTGTCGACCTTCTTCGACCACAGCGTCGCACCGGTCTCATCGACCGCCGCCGCCCAGTGATGCCCCTTGCCCGCGTCGATGCCGGCCCAGGCATGGTCCCGTCGCTCGCTCACTCGCCCCTCCTCGCTCCGAACAGCATGCCGTCGGCCCGAGGAACACCCCGCTGTCATCTCCGTAAAAAGCGACCGAAGCGCACATCTCAATCAGCAGCCAGGGCGCCCCGGAGAGCCGGGCGGCCACTCCTCGGAAGCCACTGAAGGCAGAGAACCATAAGCCACACCCGGCCCTCCCGGGCCGCCTAACAACTTACGGAGCACCATGGAACTGTGGCTTTCTCGGACGAACCAGGTCAGGGGCCCGGCGCTGGAACCGGTGGGCCGGGTGGATGCGGTACGGCTGACCGAGCAGCTGCGCGCGGCGATCGGTGAGGCGCGGCGCGCGGCTGTGGTGCTGGTGCACCGGGTGCGGGACGCGCACCGGGCGCGGGTGTGGGTGGCGCTGGGGTATGGCGGGGGGGTCTATGTCTTTCGTCAAGGCGCTCATGTTGGGTTTGGGGCGGGTTGGTGGCGTGTCGTGCTCGGTGGTGAAGTGTTCAGTGGTGGGGCAGCGCCTCGGCCACGGCGGTCTGGGAGGGAGCGATGGTGGTCCGCCCGTCCTCGATGTCCCACAGTGTGTTCTGCAGCAGCCGGGCCAGGGTCCAGCCGGCCGCGCGCTGGCGGTCCAGCGCGAGCGCCTCGGTCAGCAGGTCGAAGCGGCGCCGCACCGCCCGGGGAGCGTCCCCGGTGGCGTGGAGTTTCTCCCAGCCGGTATCCAGCGCCGGCCACAGGTCGAAGCCCGGATCGCCGACGAGGGGTTCGGGGTCGATGGCCAGCCACGGCTCGCGCTCGGCGGCGAGCACGTTGTCGTAGTGCAGGTCCCAGTGCAACATCCGGTCGCCGGGCTCGCCGGCCAGCTCGGTGACTGCCGACGCCCAGCCGTGCAGCCGACGCTGGTCCTCGGGATCCGGCAGGGTGGCGACGGCCGCCGGCACGGACGCCAGCATGTCGCGCGCGACGTCACCGAGGCCACGCAGGCCTTCGGCCGCCGGGACGGAGTGCAGCCGGGCCATGAGTCCGGCCAAGGCGCTCATGGCCACGTCGTCGTCCTCGACGGAAGCCAGGGTGCGTGAGCCGTCCAGGCGTTCCAGCAGCACGGCGCCGCTCTCCGGGGCGTGGTCGAGCAGCCGCACGATGCCGTCGCCGTTCCACGCCCGCAGCCCGATCAGCGCGGCGGTCGTCTCCTCGCGGGGCATCTGGAGTTTGAGCGCGGCGCGGGTGTCGTCCGTGCGGCGCCGCACCGGCACCACCAGTGAGGCCTCGCCGGACCCGGTGCCGCCGTCGCGCTCCAGTTGCCATCGGTCGAGCAGCTCTGCCACCAGCGCGGGCAGCCGGGCGATCCAGGTGCGTTCCTCTTCACCACCGTTCCTCGTGTACGACGCGACCAGGGCGTCAGGGACTTCGATACCCTGCGGCGAGCTCATGGGGGTTGTCCTTAAGGAAAAGTGGCTTCCCACCGCGACCACGGACGTCGGTGATGAAGTCGCGGCTGCTGTCAGGGTCGAGAGCCTGGGCCTGGAGGTGGTCGTACATCACGTTGTAGTGCTGCACGTCGGAGGGTTTCTCCAGGTAGAGATCGCTGGTGAAGCGTTCCAGGTGCACCACTGCCTCGGGGCTGTCGGCGAACCTCAGGATGCAGAATCGTCCTGCGAAGCCCGGGTGGGCGCCCACGGTGTAGGGGAGGACCTGCACGGTGATGTGGGGCTCCGCGCCGAGTGTGTTCAGGTGCTCCAGTTGTTCGCCCATGATCTCCGGGCTGCCGACGACGCGGCGCAGCGCGGATTCGTCCAGGACGACCCACAGGCGCAGCGGGCAGGCCGGGTCGTAGATCCGGTGCTGGCGGCGTAGCCGCACCCTGAGGCGTGTGGCGGCCTGTCCGGCAGTGAGCAGAGGGCTGGTCTCCCCGATGACTGCGTGGGCGTAGGCGGGGGTCTGCAGCAGGTCGGGGATCGCCATGGGCTCGTATGCGTGGACGGTGGCGGCGTCCTGCTCCAGGCCGACGTAGACGCTCTGGGGAATGTCACCGTAGACGTTCCACCAGCCCTGCTGTCCGGATTCCTTGGCCATCCGCATGAGTGAGTCGATAACCTGCTGGTCCGTCACTCCGTAGATCGCGCATAGATCGCGTACGTCGCGGGGGTTGATGGCGCGGCGGCCGTTTTCCAGGTGGCTGATCTTGGGCTGGGAGACCATGAGCCGCTCGGCCGCCTCTTTACTCGTCAGCCCGCTGGCCTGACGGAGCCGGCGGAACTCGGCTCCCAGGCGGCGCTTTCTGACGGTGGGATTGCTGTTCGCCGCCACGGCGGTCCACCTCCGGTCCAAGTCATCGTGCTGGACCGCAGATTGCCATGGAGCAGGGATTGTTGATCATGTGCCATGCCGTCGTGTTCGTCGGGCAGCCAAAGCGGACTGTGACTTCGTCATTTGCCTCGCAACAGGAACCGCCATGCGTTTCTACCGGGAGTGACCAAAAACGGGCACGCGTGCTTGCTTCACGTGTCAGCGAAGGTGCTTGCATCCCTTGAGCTGGAGGCAAATGCCAGTGTAAGAGTCTTTTTCACCTGCCCGACGAACACGACGGTATGGCGCGTCACCAGCAGCCCTTACCCCATGGCAACCTGCGGTCCAGCACAGCGACTTGGAACCGGAGGTACACCGCGCGTGGCGGCGAAATCCAATCCTGCAGGGCCAGGGCCAGGGCCCGGCCCCGCGGCCGTGACGATGCCCGGAACAGAGGTGTTGCGGGCGTACCGGTTCACCCTGGACCCCTCCGATGCCGAGCGCGCCGCCCTGTCCCGCTATGCCGGCGCTTGCCGGTGGGCCTACAACTACGCCGTGGCCAAGAAGACCCAGGCCCACCAGGCATGGGCCGACCGCCGGGCCGCCTACCTCGAGGCGGGGCTGAGTGAAGCCGAGGCGAAGGAGCGGATCAAGGCCGACGGCGCCGAGCTCACCGACCGCATCAAGGTGTGGGACCACCACCGCAAGAGCCTCACGCTCATCCTCGCCGGCAAGCCGCCGCTGCCCGCGATGCAGCCCCCGGCCGGGCAGGAGGCCCTCGTCCGCCAGCTGGCCGCCGCCCGCGCGGACGCCGCCGGTACCAGCCGTGAACGCGAGCTCCTGACCGAAGGCCGTGCCACGGTCAACGCGCTCAAGGCCAAGGCGTTCAGTGCCGGTTTCCGCACGCCGAACGCCACCGACACCAGCGCCCTGTGGCGGATGGAACGGGACCTGCCCAAGGAGGAAGGCGGAAGCCCCTGGTGGAGGGAGGTCAACGTCTACTGCTTCACCTCCGGCTTCGACCGCGCCCAGGTCGCCTGGAAGTACTGGCAGGACTCGCTCGCCGGCCGCCGCGCCGGCCAGCGCCACGGATACCCCCGCTTCAAGAAGAAAGGCCACGCAGAATCGTTTGCTCTCTTCCACGACGTGAAGAGGCCGATCATCCGCCTGGAGGGCTACCGGCGCCTGGTGATGCCAGGCCTGGGCAGCATCCGCATCCACGACTCCGGCAAGCGCCTCGCGCGGCTCGTAGAGCGCGGGCAGGCCGTCATCCAGTCCGTGACCGTCACCCGCGGCGGCCACCGCTGGTACGCCTCCGTGCTGGCCAAGGTGCAGCAGGACGCGCCCGTGCTGTGGGAGCACGTCCACGACGACGGCATCCGCACCCCGTACCTGAGCCGTGCCCAGGCCGAGAAGGCCGCCGAGAACGGCGGACGCGTCGAGCAGATCGGCCGCCCCACCGCCCGCCAGCGCGCCGGCGGGCTCGTCGGCGTCGACCTCGGCTCCCGCAACCTGGCCGCCTTGTCCAGCCCCCTCGACCCGGCCGACCCGGCCGACCCCGCCCTCGTGCAGTACCCCCGTCTACTCGCCGACAGCCTGGCCAAGCTCTCGAAGGCCCAGCGTGCGATGTCCCGTTGCCAACAGGGGTCGGGGCGGTGGAGGAAGGCCACCGCCCGGGTCTCCCGCGTCCACCAGCAGATCACGGTGCGACGCGCCTCGTTCCTGCACGGCCTGTCCAAGAAGCTGGCCACCGGGTTCACGCACGTGGCGATCGAAGACCTGGACCTCACCGCTCTCACCACATCGGCCAAGGGCACCCGGGACAAGCCCGGCAAAAACGTTAAGGCAAAGGCCCGTCTCAACCGGCATCTCCTGGACGCCGGCCTGGGCAGCCTGCGCAAGAAACTCGCATACAAGACCGCCTGGTACGGCTCGCAGCTCGTCGTCCTCGACCAGGGCGAGCCCGTCATCGCCACCTGCGCGAAGTGCAAGGAGCGAAACCCAAGCTCCGACCCATCGTGCAGCCAGTTCCACTGCCCTTCGTGCGGTGCGGCCGTACACCGACACGAGAACAGTGCCGCGAACATCGTTGACGCGGCGCGCAGACAGCTCAAGACGGTCGCCTCCGATAGGGGGGAGACCCAAAACGCTCGCCGAGCCCCTGCAAGTCCCAGAGTCCGCAAGGCTCCCGGGCAAGGGGCGTTGAAGCGAGAAGACACCGGCTGACGCCGGTGCCACCCCCGGGGAGCGATCCCCGGGCGTCCCACAACAACAACCAACGCCGCAGGGCAGCTACCGCCGAAGGCCCCCAGGCCATTCAGCCGCCGCCCCCACGCGCCTGGGACGATCCGTGTTCTGGCAAATCGACAGCTGCACCACGACACTTCGGACGAGCCAGTGCCTCCCACCCACTCCCCGTCGAAAACCATCCGCCACGCACAGGCACGCCCCGGCGTCGGTCTTTGAGTGCCTATGCCACGTCACCCAGCCGGACGGGTGCGAGGGGCCTGGCACGGCGACGGACCAGACCCCTCGGGACGGGGAGCGTCTTGCACCATTGCAGTGGACGAGCTAGCCGGCCTGCGGGCGCGCGGCCTTCTCACCTCCCGGTCCCTCGAGCGGCGGACAGCCCGGTCCGGCAGCCTGTCGGATGTTGTCGGCTCGGACTCCCGCGGCGTCGAGGGTGACGTCGAAGAGCACCCGGCTGCCGGCCACCAGCGTGCGGTCGGCGTCGCCCCGAGGGGTGCGCAGCATCCCGGCCTCGCTGCGCCCGAGGGGTGCGCAGCGCCCCGGCCTCGCTGGGCATGCTTCTGCCGGCCTGGAGGTGAGCGCGCAGGCTAAGCGGCTAGGGAGTGGGTGCTGCGGGACCGCGAACGCCGTGGCGTAACCGCCGCGGCTGCGAAGCCGGGCGCCCAGCCTCGGGAGGCGGCGCCGTCCGCTGATCCGAACGAGCGGGTGCGGCAGCTGGAGGCCCGGGTGGCCGAGCTCGAGGCAAGTGAGCGCAAGCTCGCCACCGAGCGGGACATCCTGCGCAAGGCGGCCAAGTATTTCGCCGGAGAGACGAACTGGTGATGAGCCGCTTCCAGTTCGTTGACGACCATCGCAACAGCTTCCACGCCTCCCTCAAACGCGAGACCCTCCGGGGCGCCCATGACTACGGTGACGCCCGCACCTGCCGCAGGACCGTCTTTGCCTGGCTGACCCGCTACAACACCCGCCGCCGGCACTCCGCCAACGGCCACCTCAGCCCCGACGAATACGAACGCCGACACCACACCGATAAACTCACGCTTGCCGCGTGATCAATAACCGCGTGCCCACCTTCACGGGGGAAGGCCCATGAGGCCGACACATCGCAGCGTGCGCCGTGTGAACAGGCACGCCCATGTCAGCCAGCCATCCTCGCGATGGGCGCCTGATGGCAGCAGCTTGGACACCTCGTGACAGCCAAGATCACTATCACTCGGCAGCATGAGCAGGGACAGCCCACCCGTCCTCGCTGACGCCCATCCGGTGCCACCGCCGCACCCATTCACAGTGTGGGGGTGATCCCGTTCTGATGTTGCGTATTCGCGTTTTAGCGTGTACTGTAGTTATCGCGAGGTCGGGGGAACGAAGAACCGGCCGAAAAACCATCAACTGACCCTGATTGAGGGGATCTTCATGTCCGGTACACAGACGTTCACCACCCCGGCCGGTGCCACCTACGCCTACACGGTCGAGACGGGCGAGAACGGCGAGGCGGTCTACGACCTGTCCCAGGTCTTCCAGGAGGGCGCGTTCCCGATCGGCGCGGTCGTGGTCCACCCGAACTGGGAGCTGGCCCCGGCCGTCGCGGGTCTGCTGAACGTCCAGTTCGGCAAGGGCAGTCCGGAGGACCGGCACGGGCGGACCGACGTCCCGATGCTCGGTGACGGCGAGCTGCCCTACGTGGTGGGCAGCCACCTGGTCAACCCGGCGGACCTGACCGCCGAGACCAACGGCGAGGACGCGCCGCTGCTGCGCTTCCGCAAGGCCGTCCTCGGGGCGGCCTTCCCGACCAACTCCCCGGCTGAGAACCCGTACAAGGAGACGTTCGACAAGGTCCGGGACCTCGTGACCGGCCTGGTCAAGACCTACCAGGCCGACAAGGCCACCCCGAAGCGTGAGGCCGCGTACGCGAAGTTCCTCGACGGCAAGCGCGCCGGGCTCGTCGAGAGGCTGAACGGCTACAAGACCGCCTGAGCCACCGACCAGGGCAGGGCGGCCCCCCTTTCCCCCACGGGGCCGCCCGCGCCCACCACAACCCCGCCCCCGGACCTCCCAGGGGCCCGGGGCGGGGGCCCGGGACGAGGCGCAGCCCCCACCGCGCGCGCCAGGAATCCTCCGCTAGGAGTCCGAGAAGAGCCAACGGCCAAGGAAGTTCATGAATGACCACACCACCATCCCTGACTGGGCCCGTAGTTGCTCGACAGGAAGGATCAAGTACCAGAGCGCGAGTGAGACCCGAAAGCAGTTGAGGTCTGTCCGAAACGAGGGCGGCCAGTTCCACACTTACACCTGTGACGAATGTGGGTTCGTCCATACGAGTCGGTACCGACCCGGCGCAGATAAGCGCCGCAAGCGCCGTTGGAGTTGAAGGCGCATCGCGAGCGGGCGGACCTCTGCCCCGATTGCCACAGGAAACGGCTGCACGCGCAGTCCTGGGGCGGCCGCACCGGCCGAGGACGTCGTTGCCTTCGCGGGCTCCTCATGCTTCCCCCGCTCCGTTGGGGGCAGGCCGTCGCTTCCGCCGGGAAGCGGCTTCCACAGGCCGTCTGTGTCGCTCCCGCACGCCCACGGGCTCGGGCGATGCAGAGGACACGGGCGGCCCCCTGATCGCCACAGACCGTCGCACATTGCAGGGACATCCCATGGCCACCGACAAGCTCACCGAGCTGCTCGCCCGCGCAACGAACGGCGACCCTGAGGCCGCCGCCGCGTTCCTGCGAGCACGGGCGGTACGAGTCCGCGCGGCAGAGCGCGTCACATCCAGCGCACGGGCCGCCGCTTTGCGGATGATCCGTGCGGACGGGTAGGCCGCCGCGCCCCGGCCGTCCCTCCCGAGCGCGCCCCCTCCTCCCCCGTACCTCTCGCTCGCCCCGCTCAGCGTCTCGCTGGGCGGGGCCGCTTGCTTTCGGCAGCCCTCGCCGACCGGGTCAGCTCCTCGCCCCCGAACCGTCTCCGCTCCCCTGACCCGCTTTCACCTTTCGCCCTCTCACGTCGTGGTCTGACTCTGTCTCCTCTGTTCCTGTCTTCTTCAACTCGTCCTCGTTCCCATCGGCTCTTATGCTCTTCGGCTCCTTCGTCTCGATTGCTGTTGCTGCTCACGCTGTTCCTCCACTCGTCCTTCCTCTCGTCCTCTCCCACCTCTGCTCTCCGTCCCGACTCGGTTCCGTACTCCTCCTCGCTCCAGCCGGCTCCTGCTCCACCGTCGTTCTCCTGTCACTCTTCGCTGGTGTCCTCATGCCCTTGGGGGTCTCGTAGAGAAGTAGTCGGCGCGCGCAGGCCCCCTTGACCGTCCCGTTGAAGTGCAGTTTTGCCTGTCGGGGGCGCAGCGTGGGGGCAAGTTGCAGAGCAAGCTGAAAGGCAAGTTGTAGAGCAAGTTGTAGAGCACTTTGTGGGGCAAGTTGCAGAGCAAGCTGGCCCCTTGGCGTGTTCAGCGGTGCCAAGACCTGCTCTCGCGGGGTGTGATTCCTCTCCTCTTTGGCATCTACGCAAGGGGGAGAAATCACCCCCTCCGGCAAGTGGGTTCTCTGGGGAGGGGAGAGAAATCTCCGCCCCCTCAGGGGGAGATTTCTCCGTTGCCGTGTGTGTGGGGGGAGATTTCTCCGTTGATGTGGGGGAGATTTCTCCCTCTCTTGGGTCAGGGGGAGAAATCACAGTCCGTTGGTGCGTCCCCGGGCCGGGGCACCGGCGCAGGTTGGGCGTGCCGCTTGGCGCCGGCGGTTGTGCCGTCTGGGACGTGGTGGGGTCATGCTCCCTGCGACGCCAGGGTGGCGGCCGGCTCGCTGTCGGAGGTGCGCCCGTCGAGGCAGAGTTCGCGGTAGCCGGGCGTGTAGGTGAAGCCGTGGCCCTCGCAGGTGGCGCAGTCCGGGGCGTGGGCGGTGGGGGTGCCGAAGCAGAGGACCGGTTCTTGGTGGATAGGGGTGTAGATGCCGTCGCCGTGGTGCTCCCAAGTGAGCACGGTAAGGACTTCGCCGGTGCCGTAGCAGCGTCCTGCGCAGTCATGGGGGTGCGGGTCGTCGTCTTCGTCCTGGTCGTCGAGGTCGCGGAAGGCGTCGCGGAGGTAGGCGCGGGCGCGGAGGTCGCTCAGGGCGGTCCACTCTCGCGGTCGGCACCCCGGCCGGGATCGGCCGCGGCGCGGAGCGGTCCAGCGGTCTGCCCTTGACCAGCCCCGGTCGGCCCCCCTTGACCAGCAAGGCCGGTGTCTCGCTCTCGACGCCCGGGCGACGGACCTTCACCGCCCCGACCAAGGGGCGGGTCAAGGGGGCCTGCCGCCACCCCGGACACCCCCTTGACCCGCAGGTCACAAGCTCGCCAGGGATTTTCTCGGCCGGACTGTCACACCGTCGGCCTTTTCGACACCCGTAGCAGCTGAAGGACCCGTTCCTTCAGCTTCCGTCCGAGTGCCCCTGGCCAGACCCCAGACCGCGCGTCCTAGCCGGACGCCGTCGAGACCCAGCGCACCCGAGTCGCCGCCCCGCGGCACCGTTGCGACAGGAGAAGTGTGCTCCGCACAGCAGCAGTACCGAGCAGCCCGCCGCCGGCGGGCGATCAGGCGCGCCCGCAGCGCCGTCAGCGCGTGAAGGTGCCCCTGCGCCTCGTCGCCAACCCGCACTACGCCGACGTCGCGGTGACCGCGTACGTGAAGATCACCGCGCTGGCGTTGCGTCCGGAGGGTTGCACGGCGGCGACCGTGACCATAGCGGAGTACGTGGGCCTGTCCAAGGCCTCCGTCGAGCGCGGGATGACCCAGCTGATGCGCCCCGGGCCCGACGGCGTCGTCGAGCTGTCCTCCACCCGCCGTTCCCTGCCCGGCGGGTGCGGCACCTCGGCGGTGCGACGTACCCGGCCGCTCTCCTCGGCTGAGCGGTTCGTGTGGACCCCCGTCGCGGCGTCCGAGGACCTCACCCCGCGACAGTTGCGCGCGTACGCACTCATCGCCTACGCCCAGGCCCAGGAGATCCCGCTCACCGAGTCGGAGATCGCAGGGGCGTTGCACCACCACAGCGGCCGACGGTCCGGCCAGCCGCTCACCACCGCGGCTGCCGGGGAGATCGTCGACGAGCTGGAGGCGACGCGGTGGATCACTGTGGAGCGGCGCGCTGGCGTGCGCGGCCGCCACCACTTCGTCGCTCACGACATCCCGCCCGCCGCTCAGGACCTGGCCTGTGGACAACCGTTCTCCACGGACGTCGCGTCCTCCTCCACTTCTGGTCCTGGTGAGGGATCGGGTTCGTCGGCTGGTGAGGGATCACTCGCGACTAAGGAAGAACCTAGGACTGACCGACCTGATGACGAGCGAGCCCTCTTCTCACCCGCCGTAGGCGAGGTACAGGTAGGTGAAGGTGTGGAAAACCGCGGTCTGCAACCGTCGCACGGCGAAGGCGAAGGCGGGCTCGCGCTGCGCGCGGATGACCACCAGACCCCCTTGACCAACACCACCAGCACCTACGCCGGACCCGGTCTGAGCATCAGCGCCCGGGTGCACGCCGTCCTTGAGCCGGTCCACTGGCTCTACCGGCAGACCAGCGTCTACATGCAGCGGCGCATCGCCCGGGAAGTCGGCCGACAGTTGCGCTCCGGCGTCGACGACGCCCGTCTGCGGCAGCGCCTCCAGACGCGGGTCTGCCGCACCTTCTCCGACGAGATCCGCGATCCCGGCCGGTGGATCCTCGGTGTCGGCCTGCCCCACTGGGGCTGCGGCATCTTCGACTGCGAGGCCGGCGTCCTGTGGAGCAGCGGCCGCCGGTGCTCAGTGTGCGAGGAGATCGTCCGCGACCGGCGCCGCGCCACGGCGCAGCCCGAGGCGCCCACCCCCGCCATCGTCCATCCCGTCCCTGCTCGTGTTCCCGTCCAGCCGTCCACTCCCGCGGCTCCCCGGGGCCGGTGCCCGGAGTGCGGCTGCGCCGTCCTGGTGCTGAACGGCGCCGAGCTGGCCCCCAGGTGCAAGCCGTGCCGAGAGGAGCACGAGGGTGGACGGGCCAGCGGTGGTCCGTTTCCGTCGGCACACCCCGGAGTGTGCGCGGGATGGGACGGCAGTGGATGCACCCGTCCGGCCCTCGGCTCCACCGGCCTCTGCGTCCGGTGCCGGACCCGCCGGATGGAGCGGGCCGCATCATGAGCCGCCCACTCCACCCGTCGAGGCTCGCCACTCCCGGGTGGCCCCGGGCCACATCCGCCGGATCGCGTCCCACTCGCGGGCGCCGAAGGGCGGAGCTCGGCCCATCAACCGCACCGCGCCCCGTCGGCCGTTCCGGACCAGGGTTCCTCGTAGCGCGGAGGCCCCCTTGACCGGCTTTCCCCACCCGCCGGGATCCTCCTTGACACGCGGTCCGGGTCAAGGGGAATCTCACCGTCCATCGCCGGGCGCCGCAGCACCTCGAAGTCACCGGCGTGGAGTGGGGCCGAGGGGTGCGGCCACAGGATGAGTGGAGGCCACCGAGTCCGATGCGACGGCCGCCTCCGTCCCGGTCCACTCGCACAACCCGCCGTCCATCGCCCGCCGCCGCGCACTGAGTGGGCTCCACCGTGTGCGCGGTGGAGCCCACTCAGTGGAGTGGGGTCCGGCCCTCGCCATCGGGTGTCGCCCATCAGCCACTCCCCCGGTGGACGACACCCGACAGTGGACTCCACTCAATGCCCCCGGGTCCCAGCGCACCGGTAGCGCCCACCGATGGGAACCGGCGGACAGGGCGAGAGACGGCGTCTGCCCGAAGCCCAGACGGGCGGTGGGACATGTCACCCACCCGGGGTGTCCGCCGGCGGCACCTTCTGACGTGCCCTCGCACTTCTCTCCCCCCTTGACCAAGTTCGCCGCGCGAGCTCCCTCCCCCCTTGACCGGCTTTGCCTCCCCCCTTGACCGCGGCCGTGGCCCTGCCGTTTCCCCTTGACCTCGGCCCAGGTCAAGGGGAAACCCGGCGGCCGCTCACCGTCCAGGACCTGATGCGGCTGGGGCGCTGCACCGACGCCAGCGGTAGCCGATTCGACACGGGCCAGCCGAACAGCGGACGAGCGACGGGGTGGACAGGCCTTCTCCCGGGCGCGCACCGGGGCGGGCGGAACGCCGTGCAGAAGTGCTAGCAGCCCGGGGCTTCAGCCCGACCTCGCGATGGCGTCCATCGCAATGGACTGAAGTGTGGGCGGGCGGCGCACCGCGGGGCCTGAGCGTGGATGGACCCGAACACCCCGCGATGGGTCCTGGTCCATCCACTCGATGTACTTCATCCAATCCAGTGGACGGAGCGGGCAACCGGCGCCGAAGTCCACCCACCGGGTGGACTCCGTCCAGGACTCCGCGTTCGCCTTGGTGCCCACCCGATGGAGTGCCGCCCGCGCCATCGGGTGTTATCTCGGGTCAGCGTGACCCGCCGCAGCGACGAGCTGGATGTCGAACTGACGCCGAAGGGTGAGAAGCACGCCGCCGAGATGTGAGTGGCGGACAACCGGCGGAAGCCCGCCCCGGCATCGGGGCGGGCTTCCGCACGTTCCGGGGCAGCACGCCGGAAACTCGCGGGTCCACTCCCATCGCCGCCACTGCGCACCGAGTGGGCTCCGTCCAGTGCTCCGCGTACCGATGGAACCCACTCGGTGGAGAGCCACCAGCGCCATCGGATGTCGTCCATCGGCCCGCACCACCCGATGGACGACACCCGATGGGCCGGGTCTGGTCCGTCCGCACAGTGGGCTCCATCCAACCCAGTACACCGGTGACGTCCACCGATGGCGGACGGTGGACGAGGCGGGAAGCGGCACGTGCCCCACCCAGGGTGGGCCTCAGGCGGGCGGCTTCTCGTGCTGCCCCCTCTGTCCTCCCCGCCCCCTTGACCGGCCTCCCTTCCACCCCTTGACCACGGGCCTGGGCATCTGCCGTTTCCCCTTGACCTCGACCCAGGTCAAGGGGAAACGGCATGGACGTTTCCAACCCAGAACCGCGGAGGCTGGCGCACTGCACCGGTACGGGCGGCCGGTCCAATGGGGCCGGGTAGTCCTCTCCCTGCGCGCACCGGAGCGGTACAGAACGACGTCCAGATGTGATGGCGGCCCGCGGGTCTCAACCCGAGTTGGCGATGGCGTCCATCGCGATGGCGATGGGTGGATGGGCGGGAGCGCCGAGCCCACTCGGTGGCCAGTGCGTGGATGTACGCAGCCCGCAACGAGGGCGCGGTCCATCACTCGGTGGGCTCCGTCCGATCCAGTGGATGGAGCCGGCACCGGCCCCGAAGTCCATCCATGGCCAGTGGCCCCGGCCGGAGTGGGGCACACCCCCACCCACCCCACCCGGTGGGCACCCACCCCCTTGCCCACCCGGGCCACCCCTTGACCACGGCCCCCTTGCCCACCCGGGACATCCAGGTGCCGAGGCCTGTTTTCCCTTGACCTTGTCGCGCCGCGAGAGCAGTCAGACCGCGGTCAAGGGGGGTGTCGGGAGTGTGAGCGCCATCGAGACCAGATGGCGCGAAAGGACGGACACGGACGTGGCCACCACCCAGCACACCCCGGCACTCGACTCTTCCGAGTCCACGCCCCGCTACGACACGCTCACCGTGATGAACCGCGACTGGGCCGCGCTCTGCCGTGACCTCCGGGCGGCGGACCGCGTCGCCGCGTGGGCCGGAGAGCACCCGGACCTCGCCGGAGCGGCCGGCCCCCAGGACGTGGTCGACAAGATCTCCGAACTCCACCGCCGCGGTGACCTCGACGGCCACGACCGCGTGATGCACCTGCTGGTCGAGTGGGCCGGCGGGGCCGGCTTCGACGCTCACCTCGCGTGGCGGGTAGCCGTGCGGGTCCTGCTGCCCAAGGCGGTCTTGATGGCGAAGACGCAGCGGAGGTCCTACGGCCTGCCGTGGGACGACGTGTGTGCGACGGTGCTGGGCGCTGCCTTCGAGGTCGTCCGCACCTACCCGCTCGACCGGCGGCCGCGGCGGATCTTCAACAACCTCGCGCTCGACACCCTGCAGCTGACCCGCCGCACTCTGGCTTCCTGCCTCGACGACGTGGAGGACGTCCAGGACTTCGCCGCCGGCGTCGCGCCCCTGGCCGCAGCCGAGTGCCACGCCCGATACGCGCACGTCGTCTCCAGCGAAGACCCCGACACCCCGCACCGCACGGTCGAGCTCGCCGACCTGCTGGTGCGGGCCGCCCAGATGGAGCTCGTCGACGTCGACGCGCCGGCCCTGTCGCGTCACGAGACGCGGACGGAGGTCCTCGACCTGCTGCTGTGGGCCGTCGAGGTCGGAGCGCTCAAGGTGATCGAGGCGCAGCGCATCGCCCGGTACTACCTGTCCACCTCGCAGCGCCCCGACCAGCGGCACATGACGACCCGGTCCATGGGTCACGAGGGAGACCTGCTGCGGCAGCACGCCAGCCGTGCCGTTCGCATGCTGCGCGCGAAGTCGGATCTCGCGCAGTACTGCGCCGCGGCCTGAGAGCCGCTGGCACCCCTCGGATCGGGCGCCGCAGAAGTTGCTCGAAAAAACCTCGGTCCGACTGTCACACCGCGCGCTTCCTCAACACCTGTAGCAGGCGAGAGGGCTGCCAGATCGGTCCAGCCCTACCTGAACGCCCCGCCCCCACCCTTTCGACTCCGGGAGAACCGACGTGACCACGCCCCCGGCCGGCACCGGCCGACAGCTGCTCGACGCCGACGAGGCCCGTGTGGCCCGTGCTTCGCGCGAGCTGACCAAGATCGCCGCCGCGCTGGTGAGCCGGCCAATGGACCGTGGCCTGCACGAGCAGATGCGCGCCTTCCTCGACAGGGAGTCGGAGGCATCTCTGGCGTCGTGGGACGTGCTGCTGCAGCGCACGCCGGACCAGCTCAAGGAGCGCATCTCGACGGTCCTGACCGTCCAGGCCCTGCGGACGGCGTCGTGAAGCGGCAGCGCCGGCCGCGCAAGGCGGCCAAAAAGCAGCTCGTCGAGGCAGAGGCCTGGGACGAGGAGGTCGACGAGATCCAGGAGACGCCCGCGGACGAGCCGGATGAGACCGGGTGGAAGACGAGCACGGCCCAGATGGCCGGCCTCTCCCGGCTGGCCCGTGCCGGTGTCTGGGCGCTCGTGGTCTCCGGCCCGGTCCTCGGCACGCTCGCGTTCCTCTCCTCGTCCGCTCCCGCCCAGGGCGCGGACAAGCCGGTCGCCGCGGCGACGCCGGCGTCGCCGGTCGGGCCGGCCGGCTTCGCCGAGCTGTTCGTCGCCGCCTATCTGCAGGCTGGCCAGGGCACCGAGCGGGACCTGGCGCCGTACTACTCCGGCTCCGTCGCACTCGCGGTCAAGCCCGGGACCCGCACGGCTACGCAGTCCACCGTGATCGCCTCCCGCGAGGTCCAGCCCGGCTACTGGTCCGTCACCGTCGCTGCCGAGGTCACCGCCCACGATGACAAGGGCAAGTCCAAGCGGCTGGGCGTCCAGTACTTCCGCGTCGGGATCCAGGCCACTGGCCCGGCCGGCGCCGGCGGCACCGAGCAGGGTGCCACCGCCGGCTACGCGGCGACGTCGTTGCCGGCGCAGGTGGCCGCGCCCACCGCGCTCAAGCCGGGCGGTCTGGCGTACGAGACCGACCGCGGGTCGAGCAGCGCGGACCCGTCGGTCGAGACCGCGCGCGGGTTCCTGGCCGCCTACCTGACCGGCACGACCGAACTCGACCGGTACACCTCGCCCGGCACGCGGCTCCAGCCGATCAGCCCTGCGCCGTACGCCGCGGTGAAGGTGACCGGCGTCCAGGACGACTCGTCCGGCTCGGGTCAGCAGAAGGTGCCGGCCGACGGCACGGTGCTGCACCAGCTGGTCCAGGTCGACGCCACCGACCAGGCCGGCAGCCCGGTCTCGCTGAGCTACGCGCTCACCCTCAGGTCCCGCGCCGGCCGCTGGGAGGTCGCGTCCGTCGACGACGCCCCGGCGATCCGCGCGAGCAGTCCGCCCTCGGCGGCGCCGCACGCCACCACCCCAAGCCCCGACGCAGCAACGGCATCTCCTTCGCCGTCGCCGTCGAACTCCTGAAGAAGAGGAATCGTTCATGCACACCCTGGCGGCAGCCAACCCCGACCACGTCGTCCTCGCTGGCGACGTCCTCGACTGGGCCAACACCAAGACGGGCCAGGTCCGCACGCTGGTCCTCACCGTGGCCACCCTCATGGCGATCATCGCCGTGCTGATGGCCTGGTGGAAGACCCGCTCCTTCGTCGGCACTCTCGTCGCCTTCGTTCTGGCAGCCCTTGTGCTCTGGGGCATCAGCAACCTCAACGTCCTGAAGACCAAGGTCGGCTCCGAGATCGACGACACCGCGGCCTCGGTGTCCGTCGTCCACGTCACCGGTGAGGCCCCCGATCTGGCGGGTGAGGGCTGGCGGGTCTCGTGAGCGCCTCGGAGGAGGAGCTGATCGGGCACTCGTACACGCGAGCCCGTAAGCACCCGCTCGTCATCGGCAAGCTCCCGGGAGCCGGCCGGCTCCCGGGAGGGCCCTACACGATCACCCAGGTCATGACGATGGTGATCAGCTTCGGGCTCCTCGTCATGACGAGGGATCTGTGGGCCCACTTCGGCGCCATGAACTTCATCCTCATGGCACTGATCCCGTGGGGTCTGGCCTGGGTGCTGCGGTACGCGCGGCTCGACGGCCGGGACCCGGCACGCGCCGTGCGCAGCCTGCTCATCTACTCCTCCACTCCGGCCCAGGGGCGCCTGGCCGGCAAGCCGCAGCGGGCCGCTCGACCGCGACTGGCGACCGCCACCTGCACGGTGCGCGTCCGGTCCGCCGAGCGACCCGCTCCGGCGGCCGCCGCGAAGCCCGTCCCGCAGCCCGCTCCTGCGGCCAGGCGCAAAGCCCGCCCGACCCCGGTGCCGGCCGCAACCACGGCGGGCCGGGCAGAGCCGAAGACCGGGCTGCAGGCCCTCCTTGCCTCCCTCGACGAGCACTGACCAGCCGCCTCGTCCCACCACCCGCACAGAAAGAAGAACCCCATGCGTCTCCCCGTCCGGCACATCAGCGGCCACCTGATCTGGACCACCGCCGCCACGGTGTGGGCGGTGTGGCGCGTCGACACCGAGAACTACACCCACGCCAGCAAGTCCACGAAGCGCGAGCGGCTGGACGCACTGGAGTCCCTCTTCAAGTCCCTGCGGGGCGAGGCCCTCCTGCTCAGCCTGTGCCCTAGCGTCGACGCCGCGTCGGTCGTCACCCGCATGACCGCCGGCGTCGACCTCGACGCCTCCCCCGAGTACGTCGACCTGGCGCTGAAGGTCCTCGACCAGCTCCAGGACCTCGAACTCACCGGCCGCGTCGACTTCCTCGCCGTCCCCCTGCCCCACCTCGACTTCAAGCAGAGCACCAAGGCCGTCTTCTCCTCCCTCCAGGTCGAGGTCATGGGCGCCCTCGGCCTGCCAGTCGCCCCGATATCCCTCGCCGAAGAGCGCCAGCGCCTGGAGCAGGCCAGCCGCCTGGCCGCCGGCTGGCCCTCCGGCATCAAGATGCGTCCTGCCACAGAGGCGGAAATCCTGTGGATCTACGGTCACAGCGCCCGCCGTGGCCTGAGCGAGCCGCTCCTGCCCGAGGACGGTGCACCGCGCGCCCTGCGCGGCCGCGGCCATACGGTGACCGCCCACACCCAGGTGATCCTGGACGAGGGCGGTCGCGGCACCCGGGCCTCCAAGGGCCCCACCAACCCCTTCAAACGCCGCTACCTGCGCGCCACCAGCGAACACGGAGACTCCTACCAGGCGTTCTGCGTACTCTCCGAGATGCCCGAGGCCTTCCGGTTTCCCGGCAGCGAGTACCTGGCGGCGTTGGACGAGTTCAACTTCCCCGTGGACTGGGCCGTCCGGCTGAACGTCGAGTCCGGCTCGAGGGCCGAGCCGAAGAGCCGGCGCCAGCAGCGCGAACTCGCGCACCAGCGCGGCGAGTACGACGGCGAGACTTCCGGTGTGCCGGCCTCGCTCGACAAGGCGTCCTTCGCCCTGGACGAGTACCGCGACCGGCTCACCGCCTCCAGCACCGAGGTCGAGATCCGCGCCACCGTCGCCACCTGCGTGTGGGGAACCACCCCCGAGGAGGCGGACGAGAAGGCGACGTCGCTGGCCAACCACTTCGGCGGTAACGACTACACCTTGGTCAGGCCCACCGGCGACCAGGTCGCGCTCTTCCACGGCATGCTGCCCGGCACCAAGACCCCGGGCCCGATGCTCGACTACACCCAGTACCTTCTCGCCCGCGACTTCGCGATGAGCATGCCGTTCTGCGGCGCCGGCCTGGGAGACGACTCCGGCAGCCTCTTCGGCCTCCAGCTCAACGGCGGCGGCGTCCGCCCCGTGCTCGTGGACTTCTCCCATGGCCCCCGCGTCAACGCCTCCGCGTCCGCCGCGTTCGTCGGCGAGCTCGGATCCGGAAAGTCGGTCGCCATGAAGTGCGCGATGTACTCGATCCTCACCACCGGCCACCGGACCGGGCAGAGGAACTCCCGCGGCCGCGCTCTGGTCATCGACCGCACCCCGCAGCAGGAGTGGAGCCGGTTCGCGAACGCCTGCTCCGGCACGACCCAGATCATCAACGTCGACGAGAACGCCGGCGTCTCCCTCGACCCCCTGCGCGTCTTCCGCGGCCCGCGCGCCGCCCGCTACACCGAGTCCTTCCTCACCCCGCTCCTGGACATCGGCTCGATGAGCATCGAGGGCATCACCCTCGCCGAGGCCATCGAGGCCACCCGACTCGGGCCCAAGCCGAGCATGACCGCGTTGATGGACACCCTCGCCGACCGGGCCCGCACGCCCGACCCGGACGAACCGAACGACAACGCAGTCCGCGCTGCCGCCTCCGAACTTGTCCGCAAGCTCCGCTCGCTGGCGAAGAAGGACCTCGGCCGCACCATCTTCGACCCCACGCTGCCGGTCGTACGGATCACGGACTCCGACAGCATCGTCTTCGCCGTCGACCGCCTGGGCCTGCCCACCAAGGAGGAACTCTCCGAGCACCGCCTCCCCTCCCTGGAGGTGGAAAAGCGGTTCGGCTGGCGGCTGATGTACCTGATGACAGCGCTCTGCAGGGAGATCGCGTTCGCCGACCCCAACGAGTTCGCCGGCGTCTTCCTCGACGAGTGCTGGTGGCTCACCTCCTCCGCCGAGGGCTCCAACCTGATGCTCGAGCTCATCGCCGACGGCCGCAAGCACAACGCGGGGGCTTTCGCCGGCTCGCACGACCCGTACGACATCGGGCCAAAGTCGGAGATCGGCGACAAGATCCGGGCGCTGCTCAGCCACATCTTCGTCTTCCGCCACCGCGGCAAGGCGCTGGCCGCGCGGTGCCTGGAGTTCCTCGACCTCGACCCGGCCGACGACGAGATGCTCAAGGTCATCACGGAGAACCTCTCTCCGCTCAACGTCAGCGAGGCCGAGCGCGTCCTGCGGGCCGGCGAGGGCCTGTACCGAGACCTCCGCAAGCGCATCGCGGGCATCAAGGTGCTGATCCCCGCGGACGAGAATGCGGCCGCCGCGATCACCACGACGCCCGGCCAGCCCGACGACGAAGCCGACGAGACCGTGGAGTTCGCCGAGGCGCCGGACGGAGTCCTGGCATGAGTCGCCTCCGGCAGCGTGGCCTCAAGCGGCGCCTCGGCCTGATCGGCGTTCTGCTGGCCCTGCTCACCGTGGTGCTGGCCCCTGCGGCCACGGCAGACCCGTCGCCGTCGCCCAGCACGTCCGCGCCGGCGCAGCCGGGGGCCGGCCTGAACCTCAACCAGAAGCCGAAGGACGGCAGTGACGGCAGTGACGGCATCCTTCAGCCGTTCAACGTCACCGACAAGGACGGAGTCCCGATCAGCTCCTACACCGTCAAGACGGACACGGGCGGCTGGAAGGACATCGACCTCAAGATTTGGAACATCGTTGCCCAGCTGCTCTTCGGCGTCTCGAAGTGGGCCATCGGTTTCACCTGTTGGCTGATCAAGTGGGCGCTGAACTTCGGGCTGGCCGAGGTCATAGCCGGTCCCGTCGACGACATCTCCAGCACCATCAAGAACCAGGTCATCGACCGGCTCGGTCTTCCCGGCCTGTTCCTTACGTTCGCGGGCTTCTATTGCGGCTGGCTGATCCTTTTCAAGGAGCGCTCGCGCGGTTTCGCCGAGATCGCTGTCTCTCTGGTCGTGGCCGCCGTGACCACCACCGTGCTCGTCTCGCCGGCCCAGGTGCTCCTCGGCCAGCACGACCAGCCGCAGCCGCAAGGTTCCACCATGCTGCTCTCGGAGGAGGGCCTGTTGGGGAAGTCGAAGGACTTCACCCTGGAGGTCGCCAGCATCGTGCTGGCCGACGATCCCACGAGCGCGAAAGGCAGCGCCGACCCGAACAACGTGGCGAAGCCGATCACCGACGCCCTGGTGGAGGCATTCATCGTCAAGCCCAACCAGCTGATGGTCTACGGGCAGACCTTCGAGAAGGGCTGCGACAAGGCGTTCCGCGAATACAAGCTCAAGGAGTTCCACCTGAACCAAATGGCCGGGCAGTACTGGCAGGACCCAGTCATGGACTCGATCTACAACGACCAGATCGCCGAAGCCCTGAACCAGGAAAACGACAAGTTCGTCAACGCGTGCGGCGTCGAGAAGCCCGAGGCCAAGCAGGCCTCCGCCGACCTCGCGTTCAGTGCCTTGTTCGTCGCGATCGCGGCCGTCATCGTGACCATCCTCATGGTCCTGGTCACCGGCACGTTTCTCACCGCGCAGGGCTGGCTGGCGTTCGAGGCCATCCGCGGCCACTGGGCTCTGTGTGCCGGCATCCTGCCGGGAGGCGGCCGCGCCACCTTGTGGCGCTGGGTCTCCGCGGTCACCAAGGCAGTCCTTGGAATCGGCATTGCCATCCTCTTCTTGGCGATCTTTATCCTGATCGTCCTCGCGCTGATCGACGCGGAAACCGGCGACGTCCTGGCCGTGAAGTTCGTCGTCATCGACGTCACGGCCGTGGCCGGCCTGGCCGGCCACAAGCGCATCAAGCAGATGGCGCAGACCATCGCGGTCAACCTCAACCGCAAGCTCGCCAACGCCCGCGTCGGCGGCTCCCGCCGCTCGGTGTTCAGCAGCCCCGGCCGCTATGCCGAGACCGCTCCCGGTCTGAAGCAGATGTGGGGCGAGGCTCGCGGCGAGGCACGGCGTCTGTCGCAGCCCGTCGGCAAGCGTCTGAAGACCGCCCGTAACGCGTGGGCCGGCTCGCCGCAGGCGAACCGCAAGGCGAGCCGGCTGCGGACTGCGGCCCGGCTCGCCACCAACGCGGCCGCGGCCGTCGGCACCGGTGGTGCGAGCACGGCAGCGAAGGTCGCGGCACAGCAGGCGGCCAAGCAAACCCTGAAGAAGCGCCTGGCCACGGCGGCCGGGAACAAGATGTCCCAGACCAGGGGCGGCAGGGCCACGATGGCTACCGGCAAGACTGCCGCCGCCACCGCCAAGTACGGCGCCAAGGCGACGAAATTCGCCTTCATGGCCACGCTCGGCGCGCCGGTGGGAATCCCCCGTGGCGTTGCCGCGACGAAGCGGGGCGCATCTGCGGCCACCGCCCGTGCCGGGCAGGTGCGCGACCAGCTCAAGGCCGTCAAGGAACGCACCGTCGACAAGAAGGTACAGGAGGCGAAGGACTTCGGCGCCGAGTACAAGCACAACGTCGTCACGGCCGGCAAGTTCGTGGCGAAGACTGGGACGAAGGCGCAGGTGAACCTGGGTCTGGCGCAGATCCAGTCGAACCCCCGGGCCTCGAACCCACCCGGTCCCAGGGCCGGTGCCATCGCGCCGAAGACCCCCGGGAGGCCGCCGGCAGCGGCCGGGGTCAAGACGCCCAGCACGTCCAAGGCGGCCGGTAAGAAAACGCCGGGCACGGTAAGGCCGCCGGCCGCCGGGCCGACCGCGGTGCCGAAGATGCCGACCCCACCCACCCCTGGGCCGCCGACGCCGCCGGCCGCGAAGAAAGCGACGCCGGCCAAGCCGCCGGCTCCGCCCCGGGTGATCCGGCGCGCAACACGGCCGCCCGGCCCGCCCAAGCCTCGGCCGTAGCCGGGGCGCGGCCGGGGCCCATCTGGCCCCGGCCGCCCAGATCACCACACCAAAACCACCTGACGGGGGACCCTCATGCCCAAAACCGATGTCACGTGTGCCCAGCGCGGCACGATCGCGCTCTTCGCCGCGGCGGTAGTCCTGGCGGTCGTCGGTGTGACTCTGCTTCTCGGGCTCCGCGGGGCGGAGCGTCCTGCCGCCTCCGTCTCTACTCCCCGTACGGCCGCGCCTTCTGCCGCTGGGAATGGGTCTGGCAGCGCAAGCCCGGCAGGAGCGTCGCCCGCGGCCGAGGTGTCGGAGTCTCCTGTCGTTTCGGAGCCAAGCCCGCTGCCGGCACCGATCCAGGAAGCCGCTCGGGCTTTTACGACGGCGTGGGCCAGTCACGACGCCCGGCCGGGACGGGACACCTCGTTCGACGACGCGTCCCGGCGCGCTGCCGCCTACGCCGACGGCGATCTCGCCGAGGAACTGCGTACCCACACCAGCGGGAGCGCCGGCGGTCGACAGTGGCAGAGCTGGAAGGAACGCCAGGTCCAGGTGACGGTGACGGTTCTGCGCGTGTCGCTGCCTGATGGGGCACCCGCGCCTACCGAGGACTCCGGCTTCGCACGCGTGATCTACAAGCTCACGGAGAAGGCCGCTGACCGTCCTGTCGCCGAGTCGGAAGAGCACGTGGCACTCAAGCTCCGTCGCGGCGCTGACGGTAACTGGCGCGTGGTGGGCGTGCCCAATGTCTGAGGAGGGCGAGTCCAAGGTCCTGCGCAATGTGGTCGTCGCGGTTCTCGTCTCGTGCCTGCTCGGCTTCGGCCTGATTCTGAGCGCGGTCCTGGCGCTGTCGTCGGCCATCGGCGAAGACAACACCAGCGACGCGCTGGAGAACGCGGGGTTCGGCGGCGGCCTGTCGGACACCAAGGAGATCCCCGACTGGCTGCGCCCGATCATCCTCGACGCGGTGCGGGACTACGGCTGTGCGGAGGTCACCCCCTCGCTGATCGCCGCCCAGCTCTACCAGGAGTCCACCTTCCGTGTGAATCCCCCCAACGGTGGGGCCGACGCCCAGGGCATCGCCCAGTTCATCCCTGGCACGTGGGCCGAGGAGGGCGTTGACGGCAACAAGGACGGCAAGAAGGACATCCTGGACCCGAAGGATGCCGTGCCGTCGATGGTGTCCTACGACTGCAAGCTCGCAGACCAGATCCGCAACGTTCCCGGCGACGTCGTCGATAACATGCTGGCCGCCTACAACGCCGGCGCGTACAAGGTGAAGAAGCACGGCGGCATCCCGCCGTACAAGGAGACCCGGGACTACGTCCGCGAGATCCGGGAGCGGGCCGAGAAGTGGTCGGCACCGATGGACGGCAAGGTCTCCGGTGGTCTGGCCAAGGTCGTGGCCGCGGCCAAGGAAGCACTCAACACCCCCTATGTGCTGGGCGGCGAATGCAAGCCTCCGTTCCAGGGTGCCAGCGGGTGCGACTGCTCCAGCCTGGTCAAGTACGCCTGGAGCAAAGTCGGCGAGAACCTGCCCCGCGTCACGTACGACCAGGTCGACATCGGCAGCAAGGTGAACTCGGTGAACGACCTGCGCCCCGGAGACTTGATCTTCTCCGGCGGCAGCGCATCCAGCCCCGATCACGTCGCCATGTTCATCGGGGGCGGGGAAGTCATCGACGCGCCGCACACCGGCGTCAGCGTCCGGATCAAGCCTCTGTCGTTCTGGAAGGACCGGATCTTGATCATGAAGCGTCCGGACTACACCGAACCTGGCTCGGGCGGCACCTCGGGCACGTGGGTCACCCCGGTCGCCGACGACCACATCGGCACCGGTTACCGGGTGTCGGGTTCGATGTGGTCGAGCGGCTACCACACCGGCGTCGACTTCCCTGTGGGTACGGGGATGGCGATCCGCGCGGTCGGTCCGGGGACCGTGGTCACGGCCGGCTGGAATGTGGCGTACGGGTATCAGGTGGTGATCAAGCACGGGGACGACATGTATTCGCAGTACGCGCACCTGTCCTCGCTGGCCGTTGTCGCCGGTCAGAAGGTGAACGGCGGCGACCGAATCGGGTACTCCGGCGCCACGGGCAACGTCAGCGGCCCGCACCTCCACTTCGAGATACGCAGCGGGCCCGAGTACGGATCGGACATCGATCCACTGCGCTATCTCCGCAGTCACGGGGTCAAGATCTGACCCTGCCGGCGTCACGCGCTCCCCCTGCGGGGCCCTGTAGGTTCCGAATAGAGATGTCGTTTTCCAAGTGACTTGTCAGCAACTTGTCGCACGGCTGGCTGTGATGCCCACGCTCTTTCACCTGTTGTGGTGCGGTGACCTGCACGTCGATTTGGCGATCCCGCTGAGCGACGGCTCTCGGGTCGGTCTCGCGGAGGTGGGACATGGGTGAGCTGACTCCGCGGGGGGTGCTGCGGGTCGGGGATCGAATCCGGTTCGAGGGCCGCACTCAGCAAATCGTCGGGCTGGAGGGAATGGCCTTGCGGCTGGTCAGCGAAGACGGTGGCGCCAACGTTCTTCCAGCCCTACCGTGAGGTGAGCTGAGCGCTGAGAACCGGTTCGGTGAACAGATCACCATGAGGCAGCCCGATACCCAAACCTTCCGCGATGCGTAGGAAGAGTGCTCGCGAACCCAACGGACCGTAGTCGTTGGCCTCCGGGATCGCACCGTATACACGCAGCTCGGGGTCGAATCGCAAGGGCTCGACTCCGAAGCGATCCTCCAGCCGGAGGCTTGTCTCGGAATTGAAGCCGGTGAGCAGGTGGCCATTCTCGGCGTACCAGAATTCCGCCCGGCCGTTGCCATCGAAGTGCAATACAACAGCAGCCGTTCCCTGAGAAACGTCACTGATCAGCTCCGTGCCCTCTACACACCGCCAACTGGCATGCTCCCAGGCCCACGCCCAGTTACCGCACCGGCCAGCAGTCACCAGGTACGCGTCCATGTCGTCGAGACGGTCCTCGAACTCGTCGTGGAAATCATCCTGATCCCGTACGGTCAGAGTCGCGGGATCGGCCCCCATCCGGCCCAGAAGCTGCGGAGCCGCAAGGTCTCGCGCGAACGTGAGACTCACCAACGGCAGGTCTTTCCCGTACATCCAGCCCAAACCTGTCACCGGCACTCCTCGCGACCAGACCCGTATGACGAACGATGTCGTGACCCAACCACGGCAGTCTGCACGCACTCGCGTGCACTTGGCCACAGAGCCTGTTCCGATCATCACTGCCCCAATGTCGGATTAGTCGGAGTTATCAAATACTCACGCAGCTGTCTCGTCGACAATCCGGCCGCGCGGGCCCCGATCCACAAGCTCGGGGGGACATTGGACAAGGCACTTCCCAGGATCTTCGGTGCTGACTGCGCGGAAGTCTGGATGCGGCTCAACGCCGTCTGCAGGAGGCCATGGGCAGCTCCACCGAAGAGCAAGACGGCTGAGTCAGCTGTCCCGTCCGTCAGCATGATTCCGTGAATGCCATGTCCGTTGAGAAAACCGAGGGCGAGCCTTCTCAATCAACATGGCGGATGGCGTCCCGCTGTGTGGTGTAGGGGATCTCCGCGGTTGAGTGCGCGGGTTCTGCTCCCTCGGGTGCACCGTCTGCCGGTGACTGCTCCCTGCTCAACTGGCAGGCCACCGTGCAACTGTCCTGAGTGAACGGGCAGTTCGACCCCAGGGGGTGCACGGTGGCCTTGTCCCAGCATGACCTACTTCGCCTGCTTGAGTCACTACGTTCGGCCGATGGTCTTGAACTTGTCCGAGAGGTCGCCGAGCGGCTGCTTCAGGAACTGATCGAGGCCGAGGCCACCACAAAGATCGGCGCCGAGTGGGGCGAACACACCGGAACCCGCACCACCTGGCGCAACGGGCACCGGGAGAAGACGGTGACCACGCAGGCCGGCGACCTGGAACTCGCCATCCCGAAACTGCGGGCCGGAAGCTTCTTCCCCAGCCTCCTCGAGCGTCGGCGACGCATCGACCAGGCCCTCTACGCGGTCATCATGGAGGCATACGTCCACGGCGTCTCCACCCGCTCCGTCGACGACCTGGTCAAAGCCCTCGGCTCGGACACCGGGATATCCAAGAGCGAGGTCTCCCGGATCTGCGCTGAGCTGGACGAACAGCTCGACGCTTTCCGGACCCGTCCGCTGGACCACATCCGGTTCCCCTACCTGTTCCTCGACGCCACCTACGTCAAGGCCCGTGTCGACCACCGCATCGTGTCCCAGGCGATCGTCATCGCCACCGGCGTCACCCAGGACGGCGGCCGGGAAGTCGTCGGGGTCATGGTCGGCGACAGCGAGACCGAAGTGTTCTGGGCCCAGTTCCTGCGCTCCCTGCGAGAACGCGGTCTGACCGGCGTCCGCCTGGTCATCTCCGACAGCCACAGCGGCCTGGTCAAGGCGATCCGCAAGGTCATGCTCGGCGCCGCCTGGCAGCGCTGTCGTGTCCACTTCGTCCGCAACGTTTTCGCAGTGATCCCGAAAGGGTCGGCGGAGATGGTCGCGGCGACGATCCGCACCGTCTTCGCCCAGCCCACCGCGGACGCGGTCCGCACCCAGCTCGACACCGTCGCTGACATGCTCGGCCGACAGTTCCCCAAGGTCAGAAAGATGCTGCTGGAAGCCAAGGAAGACCTGACCGCGTTCGCGGACTTCCCCCACCAGCACTGGAAGAAGATCCAGTCCACGAACCCGCTGGAACGGCTGAACCGGGAGATCAAACGCCGCACCGACGTCGTCCAGGTCTTCCCGAACCCAGCCGCCGTCCTCCGCCTTGCCACCGCAGTCCTCGCCGAACTCCACGACGAATGGATCGCCTTCCCCCGCCGCTACCTCTCCAACGAGAGCATGGACGCCCTCTACACCGACACCCCGACCGTCCTACCCGCCACGTCAAACGACTGATCGCCTACACCACGAGAAGGGACATGACCACATGGCGCCCCATCAGGTCAACGGCTCGCCATCTGACAGATGCACTGCGACAGGACAACTCGGTACGGCGCCAGCGTCACGCTGTCGGTCCGTGGTCCAGTCTTCGTTGGGTTGTTCCGCTCAGGCCAGCGCTGGTGGCGGCCCGAGGCTGAGGGTTATGCCGTGTCCGGGTCGGCGCCGATAGCACCGACCGAGCGAAGCGAACGCCCGAGGTCTCCGGTGAGGATGCGGGGGTGGCGCCGCCACCACCACAGGTCGGGGCCGGGCAGCCTGTGGAACTGATCGAGTGCTTGTCCGTCGTCGTCGATGGTCCCGGTCTTGTACTGGTCGTCCAGAGCTTTGATCCGTGGGGTCCAGAGCTGGACGACGTGTTCGTCCAGCAGGAGCCACGCCTCATGCAGCCAGTTTCGGCAGTAGAGGTCGTTGGTGTACTCATAAATGTCGTCGCCGTAGCCGCCCTCGATGACGCTCACCAGGGCAGCCCACGCGTCCACCTGGTCAGCGACCGTGAATGCCGTCCGCCAGCCGCGCCGGTGCAACAGCTCTCCCACCTCGGTTTCAGTAGCCACGGGCGTGAGGCTCTCATGCCGAATCCGTCCGGGCGACCGAGATATGTCCCGCCAGACGCTGGCGACCCCGCAGCATGATCAAGCTGAGACGATCTCGCCGTGGTGTGATCACGGCGTCGGAGCCGTCCTGGATAGCCCCGTTCAGCGGGCTGAGCCATCGGGAAACTGGTGACCGTTCTGCGGCGCCAGGGTGCAAACACCATCCGCAAGGGCCGGCCGTGGAGCCTTCCGCTGGAGGACCGGGCACTGCTGGTCGCGGCCTACTGGCGCACGAACGTGACCATGCGGCAACTCGCCCCGCTGTTCGGGGTGTCCAAGTCGGCGGCGGACCGCTTCATCGACCACCTCGGGCCGATGCTCGCGCTCCCGCCCCGCAAGCGCCGATGAGCTATTAGAACTACCGGTACTCCTCCAACCACCAGGTCGTCATCGACGCCGACACCCGCCTGGTCGTCGTGGTCGGCCGGCCGCTCGCCGGGAACCGCAACGACTGCAAGGCATGGGAGGAGTCCGGCGCCAAGACCGCCGTCGGCAAGACCCTCACGATCGCCGACGGCGGCTACCCGGGCACCGGACTGGTCATCCCACACCGCCGCGAGCGCGGCCAGGCCGGACTCCTGGACTGGAAAGAGGAACACAACAAGTCCCACAAGCAGGTCCGCGCCCGCGTCGAGCACTTCTTCGCCCGCATGAAGACCTGGAAGATCCTCCGCGACTGCCGCCTCAAAGGCGACGGCGTCCACCACGCCATGCTCGGCATCGCCCGGATGCACAACCTCACCCTCGCCGGATGAACGAGCGGGTCGCACAGCAACCACCATGCCCGAGGCAACCCGAAGATCATTTACGGACAGCGCTTAGTCGGTCTGTCCAGCCGCTAATGGGCGGCGAGGATCTCCTCAAGAACGTACGACGCATCCATCGGCAGGCCATCGCCATCGCGAACCGCTCCGGCGCAGACGACCAGGGCCTTCCAGAGCGCCCAGCCTTGTCCACGCTCCCAGGTCGCCTCGTCCACCCCTAGTTGATCGCGGAACGCGGCCCGGCTCTTGCCGGTCAGCATCGTCCAGGCGATCGCCAGATCGCAGGCAGGGTCTCCGACTCCGCAGGTGCCGAAGTCGATGACGGCCGCGAGCGCACCGTCCTTCACCAGCAGGTTTCCCGAGGCCATGTCACCGTGGAACCAGACCGGCTGACCGTCCCACGGGGCTCTCAACGCCCGTTCCCAGATCTCCTCGGCGATCTCGGTCCGGATCAGGCCGTCCAACGTCTCCAGGGCGGCCCGGGCCCACCCGTCGTAGGTCGTCAGTGGTCCGCCTCGGAACCAATTGTGCAGTCCCGGGCCCGGTCCGCCTGTCGGGTCGATCCGCTGCAGGGAGACGAGGAACTTCGCAAGGTGGATGGCGAACGCCGTCATGTCCTCGACGACGGCACGGGTCGCAGGCTCGCCACCGATCCACCGATAGACCGACCAGTTGTGCGGAAAACCCTCATCGGGCACGCCTCTGGCCACCGGAACCGGGACCTCCAACGGCAACGCGGGTGCGAGAACCGGCAGCCACCGGTGCTCCTTCTCCACCGCCAGCGCGTACTCCTCGGCAGTCGGTAGCCGCACCAGCATCTCGTCACCGAGGCGAAAGGTGCAGTTGTCCCAACCCTGCGCATCGACCTGCCGGACCTCGAGGTCGGACCACTGCGGGAACTGCGCGGCGATCAACCTGCCCGCCACCGCGGCGTCGACTGGTTTCCGGTCCGGCAACGGCAAAACGTCGGGCGTCTCGTTCATCGGAGGCGACCGTACGGCGCCCCATCGGATCACCACAAGCGATTTCCGATCGCCCCGAACCTAATCCGGGAACTGTCCGTCCCCCAGCCCGAGCGGCTCGAAGCAATGCACCCCAGGCCACTGCCCCGGCAGACGCCGCACCTACTACACCTTCACAACCGGGGGCTACCGAACCGCCCGGCGCGAAACCACCCAACACCGCACCACGGCCTGAGGAAACCGACAGATCTGTCGGACGAATCCTCGACAAGAAGCCTGGACAGCACCTCAGAACACCAGGTCACGTCCCCACCGACCGACAAAACAAATCGGAACCTACAGGCCCGTGGCGCCGACGCGTGTGACCGCTGGCGAAAAGAAGTTGGAGCGGAGTGTCACACCGAGCGGGATCCAGACACCTGTAGCAGGTGAAAGGCCGTTTGCTCTTTGGAGGTGCCGCCGTGCTCCCGACTTCCCGCGTTCCCGTTCCGGCCGCGGCGCCGCCGCGCGCCTCGTCCTCAGGCGGTGGGCGATGACCACGATCGACCTCGTCGACGGCGTGATCGGCTTCATCGGGGACCTCCCCGGCCACGCCGAGCGGCTGGCCGACTCGGTGATGGCCAACGTCTGGTGGGTCGCGCTGGTCGCTCTTGCTGCCGGCGGTGCCGCTGCCGCGGTCCGCTGGGCCCTCTCCCACGGCCCGATGTCCAAGCGAACGGCTCTGGAAGTGCTGCCGACCACCGGCTTCGACCCGAAGCCGGAAGAGGTCATCCGCTTCGGACACCAGATGGCCCGCGCGCACAAGAGCGTGTCGCGCTGGCTCTTCTCCTCGACCCGGACCAGCGCCCTGCGCGTCCGCTTCACCTGCTCCAACGGATCGCTGTCTATGAGGGTCGAGGGCCCGGACCGAGCCATGTCGGTGTTGCGCCACCAGGGCTACGCCCAGGTCGAGATGCGGCCCGTGGAGGGCGACGGCCGTGCCACGCGCGAACGACCGCAGATCCGGCTCGGCTCCTGACGCCCTGACGCACACCACAGACAGGTAGATCATGACCATCGCACCAGACCCGACCGTCGCTCCGCCGATCGATCTCGCCAAGCCGGAAGCGGACGGCCGCAGCAAGCCGGCCACCCAGGAGCTGCACTACGCCCGCGCCGAGCTCGCTCTGGCCCTCCCCGACCACCTCGCCCTGCGCGAAGTACCGCTCACTCCGGACCCGCTCGAGGCGCTGGCCAATGCGGTAGCCGACGTCCGCGAGGACCTCGGCGAGAGCGCCGACGTCGTCCTGGACCTCGTGCCCGTCGCTCCGAACCGTGTCAGCAGCCGCCGCCGGCGCCTGCTGGCCCAGGTCCGCCGCAATCCCTCCGATGGACCGGCCATACCCGGCATGCCACAGCAGCGCACCAACCGGTTCGGCTTCGACCTCGGCCAGGTGATGTCCGAGATCGCCACCGAGGTGAAGGGCAACCAGGGCGGTGGCGCCCGCCAGCGCCCGCACCACCAGCAGCGCACCACCCACCGCGTCACGGACATGAAGGCCGCCATGGGCAAACTGGTCCCCGGCGCCGAGCCCGTCTTCTCCATGCAACTACTCGTCCGCACCTGCGCACGCGACGAGTACCGGGCCCGGATGCTGCTGGACCAGGTCCTTGCCGCCCTGGAGCCGTGGTCCGGCGACAACCACCTCCGTTCCGTCGGTCTCCACCTTGGTGTCACCCGCGTCCGGGCGGACCACTGGATCTACCGGGGCAAGTTCGACCGCCGCTTCGAGACCGGGCTCTTCGTACCGCGCCGTCACTCCTGGGTGACCGCCCAGGAGATCGCCGGGCTGCTCAAGCCGCCCACCAAGCACAACATGGCCCCGAACATCACCCGCTCGGGCGGAGTCGTCCCGCCGCCGCCCACAGCGCTCCCGACGTGGACGGGCCAGCGCGGTCTGCTGCCCCTGGGGTGGGTGGCCAAGTCCGGCGGCGGAGAGCGTCTCGCCGGTGTCCCGCTGAAATACCTGCTCTTCGCCCTGTTCCTCGGCAAGTCCGGCTTCGGAAAGACTGAGATGTCGCTCGTCCAGGCGATCGCGATCGCCCATGGCGGGTTCGGCGTGCTCTTCCTCGACCCCCACGGTGACGGCTGGACCCGTGCCCGGCCGTACCTGGCGCATAAGGAACTGGCCGACCGGATCTGGGAGATCGACCTCACGAGCCCCGAGCTCGACAAGGCGGTCGGCTCCTGGAACCCGCTGTCCATGGAGCGCCGGCGCGAGTCCGAGATCCCCGACCTCGTCCAGTACATCGTCACCGGCTTCGCCGCGGCCCTGAACTGGAGCGACAGCGCCGGCCGTGCGAAGACCATCCTGACGAGGGCGGTCGAGTCCCTGGTGTACCTGTCGTGGCACGTCTGCCGCGCCGGCCGGCCCGACCTGGCTCCCACCGTCTTCCAGATCCGCACGATCCTCACTGATGCCGTCTGGCGCACCAACGTGCTGCCGTACCTGCCCAAGGACATCCGGGACTTCTGGGAGAACGTCTTCCCGGGCTACAGCAAGGAAGCCATCCCTGTCGTCACCAACATCATCGAGCGACTCTCGTCCAGCAACGCAATCAAGGCGTTCCTCGGTTCGAGCCGGTCGACGTACGACATCCGGCACGCCATGGATACCGGGAAGATCGTCTTCGTCTGCCCCGCTGGCACCGGCGACGTCGACCGCATCATTAGCTCCCTGTTGATTTACGACCTCTTCCGGGCCGGCCTCTCACGACGCGATACCCCGCCCGACCAGCGCCGCGACTTCTACACCTTCATCGACGAGCTGACCAGCGTGGACGGCGCGTCCAAGGGCACCCTCGCCCAGATCACCGAGCAGCTGCGCAAGTACAACGTCAAGTTGCTCGCCATGACGCAGATGGCGCAGCGGTTGAGCGCCACAACCAGGCAGGGCCTGCTGCAGAACCTGTCCATCCTGTCGACGACCGCGTCCGACGTCGACGAGGCGACGCTGGTCACCCGCCGCTGGGGCAAGAAGGTCGCCCCCGACACAATCGTCCAGCTCAACCGGTACAGCTACGTGATGTCCGTGACCCTCGAAAGTGGCTCGACCGACCCGTTCCGAGTTCGCGGTGCCTCGGTGGAAGACCTGTACGGCGACTACTACCGGCCGCAGAACGAGGAGCGGCTGGCGCGGGCCATCGACGAGAACCTGCAGCGGCGCTCGGTCCGCGACATCCTCACCGACCTGCGCCGCCTGGACTCGCGACTGCGCCGGTTCATCGTCAGGCTCGACGTCCCGCCGGACGACGACGACCAGGCCGGCGCCGATCTGCCGTCGGATGAGTCCGACTCCGACGAGGCCGCACCGCCCGACCTCGAGAGCCTGGACGGGCCGGTCGACGCCACCGAGTCCCGGAGCGGGGCGGCCAAGCCGCGTGTCCACGACAGCGAAGGAACCGTCATCAGCGGCGCGGAGCCGGCTCCGGCCGATGAAGCCCCCGACAACGTCCACCCGATCAACTCCCACCAGAACCCGTCGAGGCTCGGATGAACCTGCCCCCCGTCGAAGCGGCCGCCGCGGTGGCGCCCACACGCAGCTTCCACGCGATCGGCAGCGAGGTCCTGGCGCTGCTGTACCAGCATCGAGTGCTCTCCACCCAGCAGCTCCACGTGCTGCTGACCCTGCCCGAGAAGCGGCCAGCCCGCCCCGTGTACCTGCGCTGGCAGCTCAGCGAGCTGTACCAGGCCGGGCTGGTCGCCCGGATCCGCGCCCAGGGGCCCGGCGGCCGCGGGCGGGTACAGAGCCAGCCGTTCCTGTGGTTCCTCACCGAAGCCGGGGCGGAGTCCGCGGAGGAGGCCGGCGAGCTGCCCTCGCGGCCGTACCGGGTGACGCCCCAGTCCGTCGCCGGTGCCCGGCAGGCGCACACGCTCGCGGTGAACGATGTCGGGGTCGCCTTCGTCGAGTGGGCGCGCCGGCTGGGTCACGAGTGCGGACCGCTGGACTGGACCCCCGAGGTCGCCAACCGGATCCGCGACGGCCAGCGCCGCTTCGAGGACGACCACGTCATCAGCGACGCCGTCCTCAACTACGTGCACGTGCAGAACGGACGGCGCACCATGCTCAGCTTCTTCGTCGAGCTCGACCGCGCCACGATGACCTCCGCGCGGCTCGCCGCGAAGCTGCAGGCGTACGGACGGCTGTACGAGTACGTCCCGCAGAGCGCGGACCGCACGCGCCGGACCCCGAACGCGACCCGGCCGGCGTGGATGTACAACTACCCGGTCTTCCCCCGGGTCCTGGTGGTCCTTGATGCGGCGCCGCCGAAGGCCGGGGAGCCCGACCGGCGCCCGCAACGCCTTGCCGCGCGCACCGAGGACCTCTACACGCGCGCCGGCGCGGACGTCCGCCTCAGCCGGCTCAAGGGCGACATCACCATCGGCGTCACCACCCTGCAGCAGCTCCAGGAGCACGGGCCCTTCGCCCCGATCTTCACCCCGCTGCTGCGCGGCACGCAGTCCGCCCGCCCTGCCCCCACCGACCTCTACCTCGCCACGAAGTGACCGGCCGCTTTCCGCGGCCCTGAAGGAAGCAGCGCCATGACCAGTACCTCGCTCGAGGCTCCGCCGGACGGCGGGAGCATGATCCGGCTCACCGAGATCCTGCACCGCAGCGTCAAGCTGCGGCAGCGGCGATTCGAGATGCTGCCGCTACGCGGCCAGTGCGCGCCCTTCACCGAGCCCCACGCCCGCAACCCCTCCGACTCCCTGCCTCCGTCCGAGCTCGCCGACCTGATCTCCTCCATGTCCGTCATCGGTCTCCTGGAGCCGGTCCTGGCCGAGGAGATCGTCGTTGACGGCAAGGCGCCGACGATCCGCCTGGTCACCGGGGAACGCCGCCTGCGCGCGATGCGCTGGGGCGCCGTCAACAGGCCGGACAACCCGCACTTCCAGGCGCTGCCGGCCGTGGTCTGCCCGGGGCCGTTGTCCGAGGAGGAGCGTCACATGTGGCGCTTCGTCGAGAACTTCGCCCGCGAGCCCCTCCGGCCCGGGGAGCAGGCCGCCGCGTTGCTGTACCAGCGGTGCGCCATCCTCGTCGGCAAGCTCCTGAAGGCCGGCAAGCCCGTGCCGCAGGAGGTCTACGCGATCCCCGACCCGGCTGAGCGGTTCCTTGCCCTGGAGAAGATCCGCGGCACCGACAGTTCCTGCGCCGCCCCCTGGAGCGAGGTGCTGAACCGTCTCGGGCTGCAGCTCAACGAGCGTAAGGCCGGTGAGCTCGTGCGGGCCTTCCGCGCGCTGCCTCGGGACCTCACCGAGGAGATGGACGAGGCCGCAGTCCGCCTGAACACCCGGATCCGGTTCGCCGAGCTCCGCAACGGCCGGGCGCAGGCTGCCGAGGGCATCTGGGCCGCGCTGAAGTCCACTAAGCGGCTCCACCTACTGCCGACCGCCGTGAACGTCGGTCTGGAGGAGCCAGAGCTCGGACCAGAAGAGATCATCACCGAAGCCGAGGAACGGCAGGACGCGGCAAACGCCGACCGCCGGGCGAAGCTCACCCAGGTCCCCAGCCAGACGGAGGACCAGGAGGAAACCGAAGAAGGCGACGACGCTGCTCCTTCGGTCCTCGGCACGGACGTGGTGGTAGAGATCGCGGAGCCGGAATCCGCCACAGAAGCGATGCCGGCCGACGCCGCCCCGAGCCGCCCGGCTGTGGAGTCCAACACGATTCGCGCCGCGCTGGACGGGATCCGCGGGCTGCTGGTCGAGGTCCGGGCTGGCAAGGAGATCGCCCGGTACGACCGCGGCTCCCTGCGCCTCGCACTGCGCGAGCTCGGCACCCATCTCGACGACGCCTCCGTCGACGGGGCTACGGACCACGACGATGCAATCACCGAAGGAAGCGAAGCCGCATGACCAGTGTCTCCCTGCCCATCCCGACCGTCGGCGTGCCTCTTCCGGGTCGCGGCTGCGACTGCAACAGCTGCGCCTTCTACGCCGGTCCCGACGGCCGGGGCGGCCCGGCGACCGTCGAGCCCTTGTGCACTGGCCAGAACTCGGACTGCCGGTTCTGCGGGTGCTCGGCAGCCGAGGCCGACGCACCGGCGAACGCGTGCGTGACCCGCAAGTGCCCGATCCGGTGCGGGAGCCGGACCGACATAGCCGGGTGGATGGCGGATGTCGGCGGCACCCTGACCTTCGACGACATCAGCGTCGACAGCACGCTGCCCGCTGGCCTGCCGTCCTTTATCCCCATGACGGACGGCTCCGCGGTCACCAAGCTCGACGCCAGCCTGAACTGGCCGGCCTACGGAGTCGGTCTGCGGCGCGTGTTCTCGCCCGACACCCACACGCTCTACAAGCGCTTCACCGAGCAGACCGCCCGCCAGGCCCTCTCTCTCGGGGACCACCAGAAGGCTGTGCTGGTCGGCTACGGCGAGGACCCGCTCGTCGAGGCCTTCTGGACTCGCCGCGGCCGCGACAGGCTCGTCGAGAGGATCGCGGAGCAGGAATGGGACCTTGTCCTGTCGTGCAACTACAGCATCTACGGGGACTGGCCGCGCACCGAGCACCTGCTCAACATGCGCCGTAGCCTGATGCTCGCCCAGGAGTTCGCCGAGGCCGGCGTCAACGTCGTGCCGAACGTGTACTGGTTCCGGCTCGAAGACCTCCAGCGCTACCTCTCCTGGATCGAGGACACCCAGCCGGCCGGCATCGCCATCAACGTGCAGACCGTCCGCGACAACGCCGACTGGGACAGCTGGGAGCGGCCCGGCCTGCACTTCCTCGCCGAGAATCTCCCCGAGGACATGCCGGTCATCCTCACCGGCCTGTCTCGGGCCAACCGCATCGCCGAGATGGCTCAGATCTTCGGCCCCCGGCTGACCCTGATCTCGCAGAACCCGCACCAGTACGCCCTGCACGGCGCGATCATGACCGCCAACGGCCGCGAGGACGTCCACGCCCGGAGCGAGGACGCTTTCGCCGCCACGGTCCAGTACATGGCCTCGCTCCTGCCCAGTCGCTGAAAAAACTTCTTCGCCCGCACTGTCACACCGGCGGCTCCTCCCACACCTGTAGCAGGTGAAAGCACCTTTGGGAGGAGCCTCCATGACGACCGAAACCGACCCCACCGATGCCGAGACGGGGGAGCCGTCGACGGCCGCTCCGGCCTGGCGGCTGTGGATCCTGCTCGTCTGGCACCCCGCGCTCGGCCTCCCTGTCGACCCCGTCGCCGTGCTCGGCCTCGATGAGAGCCGACAGTCGGCCGAGCGGGTTGTGCGCTGGGTCCCCCTCGTCTATGAGCCGGCCGACCCCTGGCGCGAGCGCCTGGGCGAAACCACCACCAGCCAGGGCATCGAGCGCTGGATTGCGCAGTCCGGCGGCGCGTGCTCGCTCGAGCCGGCCGACGTCCCGGAGGGCGCCCTCGACCTCACGCACGCAGCCGATCTCGTTCTCGACGAACTGCTTGCCGAGGTCATCCCTGCGCTCCCCTCGCGGGGTGACGGCTGATGGGCACCGGTAGCAAGTCCTCGCACGCTTCCTACGCGGTGGGACCCACCACAACATCCGAGGCGGACGACGTTGTGGCCGAGGCGCCCGCGCAACCGATGTCCGACGGCGAGGTCCAGGCCAAGGCCGACCTCTTGATGGCCATGGACAACGTCGAGGCGTTTTCGAACCTTGGTCCGGACAGCTGGGCAGAGACACCTTCACCAGACCCCGTGGAGATGTACGACCTGTTCGTCGAGGAGGTCGAGAAGGCCCAGGAGGCCATCACGAAGCTGAAGGAGGCAGGAGCCTCCGACGAGGAGATTGAGGCCCACACCAAGGCGCTGAAGGCGCACACGGTCGCCTACCTGAACTCGCTCGACGAGGATGACCTGCGCGAGATCGCCGAGGCCAAGGGCTTCGAGCACCCCGCGCTGGTGGGCCTGTCCGGCAAGGGGCAACACCCCTTGGTCCACTGGCTGGATCCCGCGTACCCGGGTGACATCCCGTCCAAGGCGAAGATCCAGGCCGCCGCGCTCAACCGGTACAACGAGCTGCTCGCCGGCAAGACGGTCGGCGGAATGACGCTGACCGACCTGCACGAGATCGAGGGCACCGAGCCGCCCCTCAGTGGCGGCGCGTGGAAGGTCACGCCGGACGAGGTCGCGGCCTCCGCCCAGGCGGTGACCGCGTCCGTCGACGCCTGGAATGAGGCGAAGAAGACCTACGGGCCTCAGTCTCAGGAACAGAGGGCCGAGGCCCTGCACACGATGCTCGCGGCCGAGCAGAAGTTGGCGTCGGCCGACTGTCCTGAGCTCGGCGAGGACCTGGCCAAGGCCAAGGCGGAGGCCAAGTCGGCGGTCGACGAGGCTCTCAGCCATGCTTACGTGCCGGCGAAGGCCGTCCAGCCCTTGGTGCAGGAGGCTCTCGCCTCGGGGCAGCTGAGCGAGACCGAGGCGATGCACCTCGGTGGTCACCAGCTCGTGGCACTGATGCGGCCGACCACGCCCGAGAGCGAAGTGGACACGCTGAAGGCCCTGGCCCTCAAGCGGCAGGAGCAACTGGCGAACCTCGACGCCGGCTACGCCGCGCACATTGCGATGGCTCCGGGCGGCGGGCAGCCGCTGAACCTGCCGCCAGCCGGCGACCCGGGCGCGCCGCAGGCGATCGCCGCGTGGGCGAAGAACGCCGGCGACGTCCGGGACATGCAGACGAGCACGAACGGCTGGTACGCCTACACCCAGCAGGCGGCCGGCGACACCCCGTATGCCGAGCACCCGGCCCTCGGGCCGGGGAAGTACCTCCACCCGGGCGAGATCACCAGCGACTTCAAAGCCTGGGCCACAAAGCAGAAGCTCTCCGACCTGCGCGCCGTCGCGGCCGAGCTGGGCATGGACAACAACGCCAAGGCCACGCGTGCCCAGGTCCAGAACTACATCGCCGCGAGCTTCAACAAGAAGTACGACCAGCAAGCCATCAAGGACAAGGTCACCGCGGACGTCGCGAAGAAGGAGGCGGCCAAAGCCGCCAAGACGGCCGTTCCCGCGCCTCTTAAGGCCAACGGCGGGTTGGCTCCGGACGAGGAATTCCAAGCCGTGGCGAGCAAGCTGTCAAAGAGCAGCACGAGCTCAACGGCCAACCAAGTCCCGCCTGTCGCGAAGCCGGTGAAGGCACCGAAGCCGGGGTCGTTCAACGCCAACATCCAGGCGCTGATGGCCGAGGTGCAGCACGTCAAGGCGACCAGCCAGGACCTACCGGTCCGCGTCGACGCCAAAGAGGTCGCCGGCTGGACCTTCGGCCCCGGCACCACAGCGTCCAATCTCGGCGGAACGTACGCCAAGACGGTCCATGCTGCCCCCGACGGCTCACAGTGGATGTTCAAGGCCGACCACAATCACGGTGGTGCTCTGGGGCACACCGAAGCCGCTGCGTCCCACGTCCTGTCGCTGGGTGGCGTGCCGGCGGTGCCGGTGTACCACCACAAGAAGGCCGACGGAACGGCCGGCTCCATCCAGCCGCTGCTCAAGGACGCCAAGCCGTTCACGTCCAGCCCGAGTCAGTGGACACAGTCCCAGGTCGACGCGATCGTCCGGTCGCACGTGGGGTCGTGGCTCGTCGGCGAGCACGACGGTCACCAGGACAACTGGCTGAGCACGCCCTCCGGCGGCCTCGTGCAGATCGACCGCGGTCAGGCCTTCAAGCACTTCGGTGCGGACAAGCTGTCGGTCGACTACGCCCCAGCGGCGGGGCGGGTTCACTCCCGTCCACCAGAAGCTCTACCAGGCGGCCCTGGGCAGTAGTCTCGCCAGCGGGGTCAAGATCAACCCGGCCGCCGCGCACCCGGTGATCAAGAAGTTCGAGTCCATGCCGGACGCACAGCTGCGCTCCATCCTGCACTCCACCGCACACGAGGGTGCCAAGGGTGGCGTGGCGTGGGTGCCGCAGATGCGCAGCCGGGCGGCGAAGGCATTGAAGATCCCACAGTCCCAGGTCAGCAACGACCAGATCGCGACCGCGTTCCTGGACCACGCCGTAGAGAGGAAGAACAACTTGCGCCAGAACTTCTCCGACTTCTTCGTCAAGCAGCTGGGCCTGCCCTCCGGCGCCTCCCTCAAGCACGGCGGTGGTAGCTGATGGGAACCGGATCCAAGTCGAGCCACCAGAGCTACGCGGTCAGCCCCACCGCGCTCGCCGAGGCCCCCGCTGCCCCACTGGACATCACCGGCGCGCCGGCAGCGGGTGAGGGGGCCGACCTTGCGGGCGCGGCCGTGGGAGCTGCGGGGGAGCCCGCGTTCGAGGTGCCCGAGCTGCCCGAGCCGGTTGTCGAGCCGGCTCCCCCTGCGGAACCGCCTGCCGGCGACGACCCGCTGGCGGAGCTGGACGCGCTCCTGGGCACCGAACCCGAACTGGAGCCCGAGCCTGTCGTGTCCGCCGCGCCGCCGGAGGAAGAAGCCCCGGAGGCGTCTGCCGAGGCCGAGGGCGTCGCGGCCGATGGAGAGCTGCAGAGCGGCAGTGAGGAGCCGTCGGCGGAGGAAGCCGTGCTGCTCCAGGTCGAGGACATCGAGGAGGTCCAAGAGGAAGAGGAGGAGACGGACCCGCCGCTGACTCCGGTGCCGGCGGCGCCTCCTGTGGGCGAGCCCACTGGTACGCCGATCCTGGTGGGCGGGGACGACTTCATCAATTCCGAAGCAACCCTGGTTGCCTACGACTCGTCGGACGGCCCGCGGGAGGTGCTGCTCACGCACATCTCCGAGGAGGCCGAGGAGAAGCTGCTTGATGCGTTGAGCATCCCCGGCACGCACATGGAGGAGATCCAGGTCGAGGAGGAGGTCAAGGAGCGCCTTGACCTCGACAAGGAGAAGAAGCTGGCCGAGCTGACCAAGACCGCGGTCAGCTCTGTGCAGCACAAGCTGAAGACCGGCTCCGAGATGTCGGAGGCGTCGATCGCCAAGCACCAGGCGGCCGTCGACGCGGTCGCCGCCGTCCTCAACGACCCGTGGATCAGCGACGACGAGAAGGCCATGGCCCAGCACTACATGGACCAGCTGGACGTCGTGAAGGACAAGATCGACAACGGTGGGGCGGTCATGCCTTGGATGGACGCCTACGAGGTGACCGCGACAAAGATGGTCACCAAGCAGATACCGGTGCCCGACGGGGATCCGGAGCCCGGCACGCTCGCCGCGACGGTCCGCAAGGCCAGCCGGATCAAGGCGAACCTCGACCCTGCGACCGGGCAGACGTCGTGGGACGGGGTCACCCGTTCTTCGGCCAACGGCACGGAGTACGAGATCGATATGGGCGACGGCTGGAAGGCCGTCTACCGCCCGTACAAGGACAACGACCCGGCGAACACGGAGTTCTCGCTGCGGGGACAGCTCGAGGTCCACGCCCCTGCGGGCGCCGGCCACGGCAAGGACCTCGTGGAGCGGCTGGAGCAGCTGCACCTGATGAACAAGCCGATGACCGCGGCCGAGGGCGAGTGGACCTACCTGGCGAACAACATCCGGGCCCAGGGGCTGGAGGGCGCCGCCGGCATGAAGAGCGCCTTGGAGACGGCCCAGGGTCTCCAGGATCTTCAGGTCCAGGAGATCGTGCACCAGCGCATGGAGTCCCTCATGGGTCTCGACAGCGACGCCCTGCAGACGGCGATGAAGAGGATCCACCTGGAGGCATCTCACAAGGTGCTGCCGATGAAGGTCGAGGTTGTCCGAGACGCCGTCGCGAAGGCCTCCGGATTCGCCAGCGGCGCCGAACTCGCGGCCAGCCCGGGCTACGAGCCGACGCCGTCGACCGGAGGCAAGTGGCTTACCTGGTCCCGCTTCGACGTGACCGGGAAGAACGCGGAGATTCAGGGCGCATTCAAGGGTCGATCGCTGACCCACTGCCTCAACGGTGGCGATCTCGCCAGTCTCCTCGGAACGGGGGTCCTGGCCTCCACGGAGAAGCGTGCTGTGATGGGCATCGGTGGCGGGCTCGGCATGAGCGAGCAGTCCGACAAGATGACCGGCGGCGCCAACTCGGTGTTCCTGCGGGTCAAGAAGACGTCCAGCCAGCCGGGCGGCGGCCGGCTGATCTGGGACGACCCGAGTGTGCTCATGCAGCGCAGCGACTACTACGCCTACAACGGGGACCACTACGGCGCTATCAACCCCGCGCACGGCTCCTACAACGCGGGGGCGATCACGCGGGACCCGATGAAGATCGCCAAGTTCTCCGGCAGCAGCAACGAAATCATGTTCCGCAACGGGATCGACCTGCTCGGGGCCGAGGCCCCCAGCCGGATCGTGTGCCACACCGCCGCGGAGCGCAGCAGCATCCTCGCGTCCCTCACCTCGCGGGGCATCACCCAGCTCGGCGGGAAACCCGTCGAGGATGTCCTGTGCACGGAAGCCGACTACTAAAGCTGACCAGGAGCGATTCGATGACAGCAACACAGCAGCAGTGGCGCCGGCGCTTCTCGGACCTCGTCGCGGGCAACCACAGCCCGACCGGGGACCCGGTGGACGCCGGCGCGCGCCTGGTCGTATCGGACCTCGACGGGACGGAGGTCTTCCGCGCCGCCCTCGCCCGGCACCACCGCTTCGAGGACGACCAGGTCCTGTGGATCAGGCCCCTGGTCGGCGGTCAGGACACCGGGGGTGGCTACCTGTTCAACCTCGGCCTGGCCCGGCGGCGATCCCTTCCGGTGGCGCATGCCGACCTCGTGGACGATGGCGTGGAGATAGACCTGACCACGGGGCAGAAGGCACGGATTGAGCCGGCCGACGGCCCCGAGCTCGAACAGCTCACCCGCTGGGACGACTTCACCAACCGCCTCACCCCGGAGGAGGACGCCGCACTGAGGCGGCTGGACGCCGACTCCTGGCACGGACGCTATGCGTGAGCGGCCTCGTCGCCGGTGCCGAAGGGCGGCTGCGGGGCGGGTTGGCATGATGTCCCCGCGGCCCAACGGCCGCGGTGGCCATTGGTCGGCCCCGGCACGGGGATGGCCGGCTGAACCACCTGGCCGGAAAGCCGGACCGCACTCGAGAGGAGGAGACGCATGGCAGACCGAGCACACCCGGTGACCGAGCAGCGGCACGCTGACCTGCGGAGCCGGCTCCTGGAACACGAGCGCGACCTGCCCGTCGACGTGAACTGGCTGCGCCGGCGCGCCAAGCTGTTCGCGACCGTGTCCGGGCGCGACTTCCACCTCGTCACCGATCTTGCGGCGTACGCCTCGATCAGCGGCATGCCCTATCTCTCGCACTATGCCGCCCAGGTGTATTTGGGCCCGAAGGCCGCACGGCTGCGGGTGCCGTTGATGGCCATCAACCTCGAGCTGGTGACCACGCGCGAGGAGGCCGATCGCGCCTTGGCGCACGAGACCATGCACCTGGTCGTCCCTTCGTACGGTCATAAGGCGGCCGCCTTCGCCCGGGCCCAGCTCTTGCTCGACACGGTCGGACAGCTCACCGCCGCGCCGGCGTAGACCCGCGGCAAGCCGGCCGGCCGCCGCCGCTCCCCCCTGTACGTCTTCCCGGGAGAGCAGCGGCTGGCCGGCCGCCCCTTCACCTCGCATGTTGTGTATTCGTTTTCCAATATGTAGTGTGGTTGGTGTTGGGCGGGAGATTCCGCCGACCGGAGCCGCTGTTCGCGGCCTTCGAATCCAGCCCGGTGACCATGACGCGCGCCAGCGTGCCGATCACGGGCCCGGTCCTTCTTCTCGGAGACGCCATGCCGAGCACCATGAGGAAGCCCTTCAACCCCGTCAAGGCCGCAGCCGTCCAGGCCGCGGTGGAGCGCGCACAGACCGGTCAGGCCAGCCAGGTCGGCCCGGACCCGGCTCTCCACAGCCATGACGCCGAGCTCCGCTGGGTGGAGGCGGTACTCCGCCACCGCCTCTCCCTCCACTCCCTTGGCCGCCCGATCGGTATCCGCACCAGGGACGACGACACCCACCCGCTCGTCGCGGACGGCGTGCACTTCCCCGCGGTGGCGCTGTCCATCTCCTTCGCGGACAGGACGCTGGACTTCCTGGCGACCTATGACGACCGCCGCCGCCTCATCTTCGACCTCCTCGCCCCGTGCGCCCAGTGCGGCAAACCGGTGCCCACCGAGGAGATCAACTCCCTGGGAGACCTGGGCGACTACCTCCTCCAGACTCGCGATGGGCTCGGGGGATCTCCCCGCCTCCGCACCTCCCCCGCGCACGCCGCCGACTGCCTCGCACGCGGCGACTGATCGCGCTTCCCCCTCCCCCAACGGGCGCCCCGGCTGATACAGCCGGGGGCGCCCTGCATGGAGCGACACCTCACCATGACGACAGCCACTCCCTCCGCCGGCGCCGGCAAAGAGCCTGTGCAGCACGAGCCGGACCCGCAGCCCGCCCCTGACACGCACGGCCCCTTCGGCCGGGTGGTCACCGCCCCCGAAGACAGCCCGACGTCGGCTTCTTCGACGTGGGTGACGTGGCTGCTGTTCATGGTCCCGCTGTGCATCGCCGAATTGCGGGGCTTCTCAGAACCCGAGATCGCGCGCGTCTCGGCGCGGGCCGCCGACCTGATCTCCAGTCACGGCGACGACGCCCAGTACGGCGGCCACCACCAGCGCAGCGCGCGCACCGCCATCGCCCAGGGGCTTGCCGTGCTCGCGAGAGCCGACGGCGGTGTGACCGCGCTCGGAATCCACGCGTGCATGCGCCCGCACGTCGGATGCCCCGGCACCTCACCCGCCCGCCCCTCCCCTTCGAAACACGAGGAACGAGATGTCTGAGAGCACGAGCACGAATGGCCGCACCGCCCCCAAGCGGCTCCTCACCCAGAACTCGGACCTGAGGAGGATCGGCGTATTCAACTGGACACTGCCAGCTTTTGTGATCGAAATGCCTGACGGCAGCCATTTCAACGTCTGTCCTCAGGCTAGCGCGTGCGCGTCGGTAATCGCGGCACTTGCTGTGTCCCACGCAGGCGTGTCGCATTAGCTGGGGATTCCTATGTCGGCCTGCGCTGCCCTTGGCTGAGAAGCCGTCCTCTTACCGATCTTGGAGTGTGCGAGGCGGACGGGTTTTCGAGGGCGGCGTCCGAATCGGGTGGTCTTTGTGGGGTGTGCGCATAGGGGCAGGGCCCCTTGGAGGCTCCTGGCTGATCGGCGAGGGCCTGTTCGAGTCAGCCATGGCTGAAAGGGCCATTGCTACCGCTTGCGTTTGATCAATAGCGTTGGGCGGCGATACGTCATCCCCCATAGGAGATCTGACGATCCCATGCGCAGAACAACGGGTTGGCCTGCGCATGGCCATAGTCGCGACCGACAGCAGCCTCGCGGCGAAGGCGGTGACCGACTCGCTGGAGGGTTCCCGGAATGCCGCGGCGTGGAATCGGCCGATTCGGCAGCTCGGGCCGGTTCCGGTGGGAGGGGGGTGACTCTCGGTGACGCCAGTGGCGACACCAGCCCGAGACTGTTTCGTCAGGACTGTCCAAAGAAATTGAGGGGAATGTCCTCATGAACAAGTTCATCACCCTGGCCCGGGGCGCAGCCGTAGGAGCGGCTGTACTTACGACGACCTTCGGGCTCTTCACCTCCGGCACCTCGGCTGCCACCGTGGACAGCTCCGCTCAGCACCACTCCATCGCCCAGTTCGGCCCGGCCATCAGCAAGCAATGGCACGCCAAGGTCAAGTGCGACATCGTCCGCAACGGCCACACCTACACCAAGCGCACCGCATGGGGCAACGGCCCTACCGAGCGAGCGGCCGTCAACACCGCCAAGCGCAACATCCCCGTCGAGAAGGGCAGCTACAAGCGACACTGCCGCACCCTGGAAAGCTACCGTCGCTGACCCGCACGGGCGCCGCGCCCGGAGATCGCAAAGGCGGGATATCCGGGGCGCATCCCTTGTCCCACCCGTATCCTGAGGGGAAGGAGGCTCCTATGACCGGCCAAAGCAGGCGCGTCTACGAGATCCACGTTCACGTTCCCGTAGGCAAGGACGCGCAGGAGTTGCAGGAAGTCATCTCGTTGATCCTGTGCCCGGTCCCTGACCACGCGCCGCCCTGCCCCGTCCCCTGGGCCACCGCCGCAGTCGGGACGCAGATCAATGTCGGGCTCTACGCCACCGAGGAAGAGGCCAACCGGCTGCTGGTCGAGATCGCCACCGTCGCCAAGGGGGCGAACGTCACCTTGCACCATGACGTGGACCCTGCCGACTATCAGGAGCTAATCCGGCAGTACGAGATCGAAGCCGGTCCCCGCTAGCTTGAGGCGCTGGGCCTCGCCGCCGGAGAGGGCGGGGTCAGAAGCCGTATCTCAACCAATCATGGAACGTGCAGGTCGAACAGGGTTCCTGGTCGGGTGATCTTCCAGGGGTACGTGCATGAGGGCAGGGCCCCTCGGTAGCTCGGTGATGCGAATCGATCCGAGCAGTACCGGGAGGCCCTGTTGTCGTATGTGTACGCGCCCGTGCCGGTGGAGTTCAACTCGCCCGTCGTGTCGTGCGATTGCCTCGCGCACGTGTACGGCAATGCGGCAGATCATTCGGACCGGGTGCGCCGGTATCCCTCGGACATGAGCGACGAGGAGTGGACGGCAGTGCGGCCGCTGTTGCCCACCCCGTCCTGGCTGGAGGGCCGGGGCGGGCAGCCCGAAGGGTACTGCCACCGGCAGATGTTGGATGCGATCCGCTATCTCGTGGCGGGCGGGATCTCCTGGCGGTCGCTGCCTGCAGATTTCCCCTGCTGGCCGCGGGTCTATGCCTTTTTCCGTCGCTGGCGTGAGAACGGACTGGTCGCGGAGTTCCATGACCGGCTGCGCGGAAAAGTGCGGGAGCGTGAGGGGCGCGAGGCGGAGCCGACGGCAGGGATCATCGACGCGCAGTCGGTGAAGGCCGCCGCGACGGTGCCCGCCGCGTAACGCGGCTTCGACGGCGGCAAGTTGATCAACGGCAGGAAGCGGCACATCGTGACCGACTGCCTGGGCCTGCTGCTGGTCGTGGCCGTGACCGCCGCGAACATCGGGGACCGCGATGCGGCCACCGGCCTGCTGGCCCGACTGCGCGAGCTGCACCGGGAGATCAGTCTCGTCTGGGCCGACGGCGGCTACACCGGCGCGCTGGTCGACTGGGCCCGCGAAAGGCTCGCCCTGACCGTGGAGGTCGTCAAACGGACCGACGACCGAGCGGGGTTCGTGGTGCTGCCGAGGCGGTGGGTGGTGGAGAGAACCCTGAGCTGGCTGATGCATTCGAGGCGTCTGGCAAGGGACTACGAGACGCTGCCCGCGACCAGCGAGGCGATGATCCAGTGGTCGATGATCACGCGGATGGGCCGCCGGCTGGCGAGGCCACATGCCTGCGGCCGGCACTGAAAGCCCCCGACGCCTCCTGCAGCAACCAGCCCCGCTCGCCCAGGCGTCTCGCTTTCGAGCGCACCCCCTCGACCTTCGCCGCCACCGCCGTGTCGATGCCCATCACGGCCGCAATGTCCTTGACCCGCAAAGGCTCGTGGCCCGGCCGGTCCTGCAGCACATTCAAGATCCGCTGATTGTCCGGCGAGAGCACTGACACCGACAGCCCCTCCCGCCAGGGCGGCACGATCGCTCCCGGAACTGACGCGGACACAGCCGCGGGAACGGGAACGGGGGTGGGCACCGTTCCTCCCTCACCCTCACCCTCGGCCTCAGTCACGGCAGTGGACTCGGCGGCGGACGCGGCCAGGGCGTCCACAAGCTCCTCGCGGGCGATCACCCGCCGGTCCAACTCGATCTCACCGGCCTCCAAGGCCGCAGCCGCACGGGTCGCCTCCTCCCGCAGACCCTCCACCCGCTCGCGGGCAGATGCTTCCCGCGCTTCCAGCAACCCCAGCATCGACGCCATCGCGCACCCCTTAACGAACAAGCGGAAGCAGAACGCCAGATGCCTCCCTCACTCCGGCCGAGACCATGCCTGACCAGCAAGAATCAAGCGATCATGTTCGGTTGAGATACGGCTTCTGAGCCATCGTGTCGCTTTGCCTGTCCAGTTGAGTGACGGAGATCATATCGAGTCGCGAGTCCGTAGCCCAAGATCTCCATACGTGCTTCTGTCTGAACTCGATGCCTTGCCCGATCCGAGGCCCGGAGACCGACAGAGGCCAGTAGCGCGAAGTTTGACCACAAGGGCGATGGCGCCGGTCGCGGCAAGCTCCCGCATGGTTGGGGTGTTGATGTCGTTGAAGGTCGCGGAAGTTGTGCGTTTTGGGGGTCAACGCACCGGAGATGGACTCAGACAAGTACACCAGGTGCCAGGGGGCGAGCCATGCGCGGCGAACAAAACGACCGGAGTGCGGCACTCGCTGAGCTGCGCACCCGGCTGAGCAGTGGGCTAGCCCGCAGCGGGCTGACCAAAACGCAGCTGGCCAGGCAGGCAGGTCTGGGGCGGACCTTGGTGTCGGAGGCGTTCAAGGCAGACGGGCCCCCGCCCTCGGCGCGGACGGTGGCCGCACTGGCCCGGGCATTGAAATTGCCTGCGGAGGAGTTGCTGCACTTACAGCGGGCTGCTGCCGCTGCGACTCTTTCCATGCAGCGGCCTGGGCTGGGCCGTCCAATCAGGATGTGGGAGCCGCACGAGCTGGAGATTCATCCAGCCGGTTCGAGCGGGGCGCCTTCCAGCTCACCTGGCTCCGCGATGCGGGCGCTGCCCGGGTACGTGGCTCGTGAGCATGACGTTGTGCTGGCTGATGCAGTACGGGATGCGGCTGATGGCCATAGCCGGATCGTGGTCCTGGTAGGCAGCTCGTCGACGGGGAAGACACGGGCGTGTTGGGAGGCCGTACAGCCCCTTGCCGAGATGGGGTGGCGGCTGTGGCACCCGTTTGAACCTACCCGCGCGCAGGCCGTGCTGGAGGATCTGCACCATGTAGGGCCGCGGACGGTGGTTTGGCTTAACGAGGCGCAGCACTACCTCGGCGACCGGGTAGCTGGTGAACAGATCGCAGCGGCCATCCACCATCTGCTGGTCAGCCCGCAACGCGGGCCGGTCCTGGTGCTGGGCACTCTGTGGCCCGAGTACGCTCAGTACTACGCCGCCCTGCCCGCACCGGGCGAGCCTGATCCTCACAGCCGGGTACGGGAACTGCTCGCCGGCCACACCCTGTCCGTCCCAGACGCCTTCGATACCGCGGCCCTGGCCGCCGCGAGCACTATTGCCCAGGCGGGGGACGTGCTGCTCGCCGACGCCCTCACCCGCGCACGGGACAACGGGCGTATCACCCAGGATTTGGCTGGCGCCCCAGCACTGCTCAATCGCTACGAGCAGGCGACCCCGGCCGCCAGGGCACTGCTGTACGCGGCGATGGACGCGCGCCGCCTCGGTGTCGGCCGCCACCTCCCCCTGGCCTTCCTCACCGACGCTGCCCTCGACTACTTGGCCGACACCGACTACGACCTTCTCACCGACGACTGGGCCGAATGCGCCTTCGCTGAACTGGCCCAGCCAGTCCACGGAAAACAAGCCCCCCTGCACCGAGCCACTCTCCGACCCACTCGGCGCCCACCCACGCCCACCACTGCTCGCGGATCTCTACCCCTGCAGCCAGCGAGGCCACAGGTCCGACTCGCCAACTACCTGGAACAGCACGGCCGCACCACCCGCGAACACCTGTGCCCGCCCGCCTCCTTCTGGCACGCCGCCCACACCCACCTCACCCAGCCCGACGACCTGAATAGCCTCGCGGAAGCAGCCGAAGACCGGCACCGCCTGCAATGGGCCCACCACCTCCGCCTCCAGGCCGCCGACCACGGCGACACCCGTGCCTTGGTCGGCCTGGCCGTGATGCGAGAGGAGGCCGGGGACTGGGAGGGCGCCGAAGCCCTCTACCGCCAAGCCGGCGACCATGGCGACCCCCGTGCTCTGGTCGACCTGGCCGTGATGCGAGAGGAGGCCGGGGACCGGGAGGGCGCCGAAGCCCTCTACCGCCAAGCCGGCGACCATGGCGACCCCCGTGCTCTGACCAGCCTGGCCGTGATGGGGGAGAAGGCCGGGGACCGGGAGGGCGCCGAAGCCCTGGCTCGGCAGGCTGCCGATCAGGGCAGTACCAGCGCCCTGACCAGCCTGGCCGTGATGCGGGAGAAGGCCGGAGACCGGGAGGGCGCCGAAGCCCTGGCTCGGCAGGCTGCCGATCAGGGCAGTACCAGCGCCCTGACCAGCCTGGCCGTGATGCGGGAGAAGGCCGGAGACCGGGAGGGTGCCGAAGCTCTCTACCGCCAGGCCGTCGACCACGGCGACATCCGTGCCCTGTTCCACCTGGCCGAGTTGCGGGAGAAGGCTGGGGACCGGGAGGGTGCTGAAGCCCTGGCTCGGCAGGCCGCCGACCACGGCGACGCCGCTGCCTTGCACCGCCTGGCGATGATGCGAGGGGAGGTCGGGGACCGGGAGGGCGCTGCATCTCTACTCTGGCAGGCTGCGGAGCACGGCAGTACGGCTGCTCTGTATCGCCTGGCGGAGATGCGTGAGGAGGCCGGGGACGGGGAGGGCGCCGAGGCGATGGCCTGGCAGGCTGCGGCGCACGGCAGTACAGCCGCCCTGTCCCATCTGGCGGAGAAGCGTGAGCAGGCCGGGGATCGGGACGGGGCCGAGGTGTTGGCCCGCCAGGTCGCCGAGCACGGCAGTACGGCTGCTCTGTATCGCCTGGCGGAGATGCGTGAGGAGGCCGAGGACCCTGAGGGCGCCGAGGCGTTGGCCTGGCAGGCTGCGGCGCACGGCAGTACAGCCGCCCTGTACCGCCTGGCGGAAAAGCGTGAGGAGGCCGGGGACGGGGAGGGCGCTGAGGTGCTTCTCCGGCAGGCTGCCGAGCACGGCAGTATCGACGCCCTGTACCGCCTGGCGGAAAAGCGTGAGGAGGGCGGGGACCGAGAGGGCGCGGAAGTTCTTGCCCTCCAGGTCGCCAACCACGGCGGCGTTGCCCTGCACTGGACAATGATGCGGGGGCTACTCAACAGGCTTTGGCCGAACGGTCTGGACGCGGACGGTGCGCCGACGTCCCCATGGCAACCGTCAGCGTTCACCCTGCGCGGCCGACACGAGCCGCCAGACGCGCTCCGCGACGGTGACCGAGTCGCAGGCGAACCCCACCCCGACAACCGCACTGATCTACCGGATCGGCAAGTCAAGGTCGGACGCACCGTCCGCCGCGGCGCAGCGGCGGGTAGCGGCCGGCCCGACGACCGCGCCGCTGTCGACGCAGCTGCGGGGTGCCGGGTCGGACTCGTGCTGCTCGATGACCGCAATCCCAGCGTCGACGCGTCGAGTCGCATCGCGCTGCGGCTGCACGCCGACCCCGGCCACCCATGGGCCGTGCCAAGCTCCCGCCAGCGGCCAACCTTGGAAGTGGTGGCAACCGCGCTCGGGTCGGCTTCCATTGTGCCCGGCCGCGGTTTCTACGACCCTATTGACGTCTTGGAGTTCACCTTCGTGCCCCGACGGCCCGGACGCCATCTCATCCGATTCACCCTGTATGAGACCGCCAGCGGTGCCGCACTGCAGCAGGTGGAGACCACGCTGACGGTCACCGAGGCTGCCCCGGACAACGAGGCGCTCGTACCGACAGCCGAGCGCCGGCGGAGGTGAATCAATGTCGACTCACCTTCCTGTACATGTAGTTCAGGATCCCAGCAGCGGTTTCCGGCGCCTGCCGCACCTGGCGGCTGTCGAACCCGACCTTCGTGTCAGCTTCGACATCCTCGACGGGGGCCGTTTGCAGGCACGCATGTCTGGGCCTGCTCTGCCCAGCCTGCGCGGCGGCGAACACAAGGCCGTCTTGTCAGCGAGTCCTGTCGAAGTTCGCTCCGCAGCCGCCCGATTGTGCCGACGCTGGAAGCAGATCTTCGTTGACCACCAGCCCAAAGATGCTGGCGGCCGTCCGCAGTCCGACCGGCGGCGCCCATACGCTTCGGCCGCCGATCTGCGGCACGAACCTGAAGCCGAGTTGGTGGCCATCCTGTCCCAACTCGCCCGAAGCGGCGCCTCCGTCCTCTTCGATGTGTTGTTCGGTGGGGAAGACGAGCGTGTAGAGATCTTCCGCGGCTATCTCGCGATGATGCTGGCGGGCGAAGGCCTACGGATTCGCTTCGACTCCCACGATCTCCACCTGCCGTGGACCATGTTGTGCCTCAGGCCCCAGCACCTTGCCGACGCTCCGCTATCTGCCGGAACAAGCGAACTTGATGCGCTGTTCTCCCTATTCCTTGGGCACCGCCACCAGATCGAGCACACCGGTGACGCCTACCAGAGGCTGTGGCTGCCCATGCCCGAACCGGGACCCGTGGCCGTGAGTCTTAACCACGACACGAGGATTGGCCTCAAGACCTGCGCCCCCGCTGTCGCCTTTACCCTCGGCGAGGGAACCCGCTGCGAAATCCGTACCACGTACAACGACCTCGTGCGCGACCTTGGGAAAGCCGACTTCGACGAGCAGCTGATGTACTTCTGGGGTCACGGAGGCTTCGAGCCCAACGGCTCGGAGGCCGCTCAACTCGTCATCCGGCTCTCCGACGAGATCCCATTCGATGGCCACACGGTGCGTGAGGTCCGCTCCGAACATCGGCGCACCGGTATCTTTCACCCGTTCGTACTGCTCAACGCCTGCCAGGCTGGCCACACCGCGGGCGACGCCGACCGCGCGTTTCTCGGCCGGGTGCTGGTTGAGCATGGCGCGCAGGGTGTACTTGGCCCGCAGATCGACATGCCGCAGGCATTCGCTGCTGAGTACGCACGGGAGTTCGTGCGTCGATTCTTGCGCGGCGGCCCGGACGACACGGCAGGCCGCATCGCCTACGACCTGTCCCGCCATTTCACGGCCGAGTTCCGCAACCCTCTCGGATTTGCGTATGCCCTGCACTGCGGCATGGACGCCCGGGTGCGTTTGCCTGAGAGAACGGACCAGTACGCATGACATCATCGCGCCCCCTGACCAGCGATTTCGTCGCGGCGATCGACCTCGACGAAACCGGCTGGCTGCTGGACGAAGACACCGGCGAGCCGGTTGCCGAGCATCACCTCGCCCGCTACTTCGCCGAGCGTCTGGCACCACCGTCATGGGCCACCGACATCATCGTCTACGTCCACGGCTGGCAGACCTCGCCACGCTCGGCGGCCCGCGCGGCTAACCGGCTCCGTGACCTCTCTGAACACGCCTTCATCACCTCCCCCAACCGCTACCCCAGGCTCGCAGAGGGTGGTTTCCGCCCCTGGATGCTCGCGGTCCGGTGGCCGTCCTCCAGTCGGGTTGGCCGGTCCGGCTACGAGCAGATCCGGGAGCGCGCGCACGCGATGGGAGCCCGCCACGGCACCGGGTACGCCGCCCATGTGATCGGCCGGCTTTTGGGCTACCTGGACGCGGAGCGGCCCAATCCGGCCGGCGCCCAGGTCCTCGCCAACCGCGAAGGCCAATGGCTCCACCTGGTGGGGCACTCCTTCGGTTGCCGATTCCTGGGCGAGGCGGTGCAGTGGGCTGCGGAGGCCTCGCTCGGCGACACGCTGAGCTGGACTGTGGCCGAGGAACTGCCGTCCCGGCCCTTCACAGCCGACAGCATGCTGCTTTTCCAGATGGCGGCGCCCCGTTCTGCCTTTGGCTCTCTCTTCCCGTCTCTCTTGCCTGGGGGTGACGGAGGACACGACGGAGCGCCGCTGCGTGGTCCGGTCGTAACGACGTACTCACGACACGACCGGGCCACAGGCTTCTGGCACCTACGTGCCGAAGGCGAGCGAGGCATTGGCCACAGCGGTATGGCCTCAGTCCCTCTGGAGCCGTACCGAATTCGGATGCGGCGGGCCGTCGAGCGGTACCCCTTCGACAACCTCAACCATCGGTTCGTCAGCATCGACGCTTCTGACTTCTACGTGCGGGGCAAGCGACTAAACCCAGCGGGTGCGCACTCGGACCACCTGCGGCTCGAGTCGGCGCACCTGTTGCTGTCGTTGGCGGACTGGTCGCGCTGACCGGAACAGAGATTGAGCAGCAGACACCCGGCCGATCGCCGGAGTCGGCCAGCCGTTGACCGGCAACCGCAACGGCTGAAAGGCGCGAGATCTATCTGGAAGAGAGCACGTCGTCCGCATCACCACGGTCATTGCGGACGGCCCGCCAGGGAGGTGACGTCCGGCCGTTCGCGGTTCGAGGAGCGGAATGATGTTCGTCGGTGGGGGCCGGCCGTGGGTGCGGTGGGCACAGGGTGGGCACTGGTCGGCGGGGCGGCCCGTGTCCTTGTCGGGTTGTCCGGTGCCGTCGGGCTGTGGCGCTGATGGATGCGCTGGCGGCCGCCGGGGCGGCGGTGGAGATGGGGCGCCGGTGAGGCAACTTGGCAACTTGCGCTGCCGCCTGTTGGTGTCCTTCATCGGCGCGGCTACCACGCAGCAGCCGATCGATCGCGGCGCGGATCGCTTCCGCATTTCCGGCACGGCCCGCGTCACCGATCTGTGGCGTGTCACTCGCTGTCCGATGCAGCGGCCCCGCCGTCGTGGTCTCCTCCACCGCCGGCTGGGCCTGCAGTACGCCCGGCCCCGAAAACACCCCCGCGGGCGTGTGGCGCCACCTCGAGGACGCGTTGCGTATTGTTCTACCGTGATGTACTTTAGCGCCTGCCCCTGCGCGATCGGGGCCGGCGCAGTGGAGCCGACGGTGCCGGCTCCACCTTGAGCTCGACCGACCAGGCCCCCACCCGCGGGGCCACAACCACGGCCTGCGGGTTCACTGCCGGTCCGACAAGGAGTAACGGTGATTCCCGCCGACGCTGATGAACTCGTGACCTCACAGGACATCGCGGAGAAGTACGAGGCCAACGAGGGCAACGTGGCCTACTGGACCACGCTCCCGGGTTTCCCTGAGGGCTGGCCGTCAGGTCCGGGACGGACCTTGGTCCGCGATGCCGCGCTGGTGGACAAGTGGCTGAAGGAGAACCTCCCGATCCACTGGGCGAAGGGGCAGGACTCGGACAACCCGTTCGGCCTGCCCGCCGGCAGGCCAGAGGACTTGGTGACGCTGTCGGACATCTGCGCCTGGGAGGGCAAGGCTCTCGGGCGGACGGAGCCAGTGCCGGAAGCCACCCTGCGCGGCTACATCTCCAGGAAGGTCCTACCCGGCCCCGACCGCACGCCGCAGGACGGCAAGCGGCCTGAGGTCACAGAGCGGAAGTGGTTCCGCGAGACGGCCTACAAGTTCGTGAACCGTCCGCGGCGCATGCGCCGGCAGACGAAGGCCGAGGAACCGGCAGGCACCGAGCAGACCCCTGCAGCCGACAGCGCGCCTGCGGGCCGTTCGACCACCGCGCGCACGGAGCACCTGGACGCCCAGGCCATCGCGACCACGTACAGCGTCAGCGGGCAGACGGCCCGGGGATGGATCCGCGCTGAGGGGTTCCCTGAGGCAGGCGAGCACGGTTACAGCGCCGCCGAGGTCGACGAGTGGGTGCGCGAGAATCGCCGGCGGACCTGGGTCACGGCCCAGCGACGCGCTCAGCTGTCCGGCCACGCGTGGGCCGAGTCATCGGCATCTGACAAGGACGCCGGCGCCCAGAAGGATCTCGCCGACACGACGCCGGCGGCGGAGCCGACCGCCGACGCGCAGGGCGAACAGGCGCAGCTCACCGCGGAGATGATCGGTCCGCGGTACGGCGTCTCCGAGTACACCGGCCTCCAGTGGACCAAGGTCAAGGAGAAGCGCGAGGGCGACAAGGTCGTTCGCCGGGCTTTCCCAGCACCTCGGAGCACGCAGCCACGCACCTATGACCAGCACGAAGTCGACGCGTGGGTGGAGAAGCACCGCCCGCATGTCTGGGCGGCTTTCAAGGGAACCGGGCCGGCCCTGGTCCACGATCTGCCCGAAGGGGACCCGCAGGACCTGCTGGACATCTACGACTTCGCCGAGGTGCTGGGCATGACCACCCGCGGCGAGGCACTCGCGCGCGAGACCGTCCACGCCTACCTAGCTCGCGGCCAGGTCCCATACCCCGACCGAACTGCCGATGACGGCAAGAAGCCGCGAGTCTTCCAGGATCACTGGTATCGCGAGACGGTCTACAGGTTCGTCCTCAGCCGCAGGGGGTCCGGCCGCTTCGGTCCCAGGCGCTAGGAGGCCTTCGCGGCCGAGTCCCGGCTGCCGGCCGTTGACCGACTCGATGGGCCGGCCCAGGAGACGCGGACAGTCGCTGGAAACACCAGAGCCCGCCGGTCATCTGACCGGCGGGCTCTCGGCTTTCGCGTGCTGCTGAAGGGTTTAGCTGCTGTGTCGTCGTGATCTCTCGCGGGTGCTGTTCTCGGATGCGTTGTCCGCCGCGGCGACAAGGGCGTCGAGTTCCTCATCGCTGACGATGACAAACGCCGTTGCCGGGACCCGACCGACCTGCGCCTCGTAGCCGACGCTGCGGAGTCGCCGGGTGAGCGACTGCGCCTCGTACGGTGTGAGGACGTACTTGCTCTCCGGCGGATCGGCGAGAGCCGTGACACGGTAGATCCATTCGTGGCCTGCCTCGTGCGCTGGCATCGTCATTCCATTCGCTCGTGGTGACGACCTCATGGTGACCGTCACCAGTCTCTGTCCCCGGTCGGGACGTCGTGCGTGGGCATCGCTGAGCGCGGCCTCCGGGTGGAGGCCGCGCCTGTGGCTTCAGCGGTGTGGCGCGCCGCCCATGTCAGCCGCGCTTGCGGAAGAAGCGGCGGCGGGTACGGGGCTGCGGCCGGTGCGGCCGCTGCCCGGCCAGCTCGTAGACGGCGTCGTGGAGCTGGGGGTGCGCCAGGAGGGTCCAGTGCTTGCCCAGGGCCGCCCAGACTTCCGTCAGGGCGGTGCGGGGGTCCGTTCCCAGGAGGGTGCTGTACGTCGCTGCCACGGCGGGGGTGCGGGAGCGGCCTGCGACACAGTGGAGGAAGACCCGCTTGCCTTCCTTGCGGAGCCGGAGAACCTGGCGGGCCGCCTGGTCGAGGGCGTAGTGAAGGTTGGGGTTCTCGCCCTCCTTGTCGACCAGCCATACGCGGACGTGTTCGACGTCGGTCCGGGAGAAGATCGGCCCCTGTCCGACTCGGCACAGGGAGACGACCGCGTCGACCGGCGGTGTGCCAGCGAACTCGGTCATGGGGAGGTTGCCGAGCAGGACTCCGGGGTCGTCGGGGTGCTGTGCGACGTACTCCTTTCCGGCGTAACCGGGGATCTTGACGCGCGGGGCCGAGGGCCAGCCGTCGTTGTCGTCCATGCCCTTGCGGGCGGTCAGGACGGCCAGGCGGACGAGATCCGGGGCAGTCATTGTGGGCCAGCCGTTCACTGCCTGCTGCCAGGCGAGCGGGATGGCCGAGACTCCCCAGCGCGCGCCCAGGAGGGTGCCCGCGATTGCGGCCACGGTGTCCGTGTCGTTCCCCGCCCGGACGGCCGCTTCGGTGGCGAGCTGGAAGTGCTGGGCGGGGAACGATCCGCGCTCCGGTGCCAGCTCGGGAACGGGCGTGCGGGTGATTGCGGACCACGCGGCCTGAAGGGCGGTGACGACGTACCCGTTGCGGGCCCAGTGGTGCGGCGGGTTCGCCTCGGCCTCATCCAGCCTCGCGTGCCAGATCTCCTGCCGGTCCTCGGGGAGCAGTGTGATGCCGTCGCGGACGCCGCTGAAGGTGCCTTCCAGCACGGCGGTCCGGATGCCCGCGCACCACAGGATGCACGCTTCGACACACTGGGGGTCGCTGTGGGTGAGGGAGCTGATCATGGTGGCGGCCCGGACCATTCCGTCCACGTCGTCCAGGTAGGCGAGGGCGACGACGCCGGTCCGCATCAGCGAGCCGTTGCCCGCGCTGAACCGGGTGCGGGCGGTGTACGCGTCGGCTTCCGCCCTCATGGCCTGGGCGGGCGTCCCCGTCTTGTGGCTCTTCGCGGCGCGGAGCACGCCGCTGGTCTGGTTCCCGATGTCGCTCGCGCCCCCGTCGCGCCAGAGGTGGAAGTTGCGGGCGATCTGGTCGAGTGCGGTCGGGCTGGTGAGGTCGGTGCCGGTGGATGCGACGGCGGCGATGCACACGTGCATCTGGGTGTCGTCGGAGTACTCGCCGGGCTTGTAAGGGCCCAGCCCGCCACCAATCATGGCGGGCTGCTCATCGGAGCCCAGTCGGCGGGCGAACTCATAGGGAACGCCGAGGGCATCACCGCACGCGGCGCCGAGAAGGACGCCGGCTGCGCGGTCGGTGGCGTGGACGTTGAGCGGATGGGCCGCCGGGGCCAGGGTGTGGGTCGTGAGGTCAACGAGCTTGGCATTCACGGGTGTTCTCCCGAGGTCATGTACTACGTGCGTGGTCTGAGGAGGGCGGGGGCGGGGAGCGCGGCGTCAACTCACATGGCGCTCAAACCCGCTGTCGCTACGTCAGAGTGGCACGACCAAACCTCTTTCGTCAACATGACGATTAGCGTTGTGTATTCTCTTTTCCATGTGTACTATGATTTGGGCATCTCCCGGAGCCGGGGCAACGCGAACGGGGCCGAACTGAACGGCTCCTCCGCGACCAGTAGCACCAGCCAGTCCGTGACGGAGGCACCCGGCTCGACCGGCTGGTCGGGGGGCAGGGCCAGAGTGACGGCCGCACCGTTACCGGCCTCCGCCGTCCAGCGGCCCGCCACGTACTCCCCGGGGAACAGGTCCGCATGCATGCGGTGCCGGTCGGTCAGGTCGAGCAGGACACAGAACAGCTTCCGGTCTGTGGTATTGCGGAGCCGGACAAAGACCGTCGGCGGTTCCCATGTCGCGCCGGTCCAGGTGTAGGCGAAGTCGAGGTCTTTCACCGGTGCGGGGGCGCCGTCGCGGGGCGGGCGCTGCCGACCCGGCAGCGCCGGGAACAGCTCGAGCTGGATCGCCTCCTCAAGCGCCGGGGATGCGCTTTCCAGGTTGCGTACCTGCAGCCAGCGGGCGATGTGGTCCAGGTCGCTGACGGTCTGTTGGATGCCACGGTCGTCGATGGGGACCGGGGACGCCAGTGGCTTGTCGTCGAGGCGGTTACCTGAATCGTGCGGCTGCTGTGGGCTTGGCGTACCCGTATCCCGAGCCGGAACGCGGACTCGCCGGTGGTCGGGACGATGCGAATGTGCGGTGATGGGCCGCCGCCGGGGCCGGTGGTCTGGACGGTCTCGGTCAGGCGAAGGACGACGTCGGGGTCCGCCTGGATCGACACCGCGGCAGGCGGGAGCGGCACGTCGGTCAGGACCATGTCGTACTGCTGTTCTTCGTCGGGTGTCCAGTCGATCGGGTCGACGACGCTGCGTTGGGTGTACACGTTGGCAACGTGAACCTCCCGGAGCGGCGCGGTGCGGTGCACCCCGAACCGCGAGCCGGTGACGACGCCATGCATGGCCCCCGCGTCCACCTCCCACTGGTCCCGCAGTTACCGCATGGTGACCCGGGCAGCGCGCGGCCGCAGTGCCCCGCCAAAGACCTCCCGGTCGGCGAGATCCCCGATCGCTTCCAGGTTGGGTATCTGCCGCAGGAGCCGGCCCTCGACCCGGCATCGGGCGTAATTGAGCACTTGGCGGTAGGTGGCGTCGCGGCCGAGTCGGGCCAGTGCGTGACCGAGTGCCTCGGTGAACACGCCGTGCCAACCGTCGGGGAACGGCCGCTCGTTGGCCAGTTCCCACTCGTCGCACGCGGAGAACGCCACATGCCTGGGCAACTGCGCGCCGGGAACTGGACGGGATGGGTCCGTAGCGTCGGTAATCAGCTCGGGCAGCAGATCGCGGAGTTCGGGCGGAGTTTCCAACCTGGGAGCAAACCGCGGGGTCAGGTCGGGCGGCAGGCCGTCACGCATCGCGCTGCGGGAATGGCACGCATCCAGGATCGTCACAAGGGTGGCGCCGGTACTGACCACCTCGTAGGCCAGGATGGCGAGTTCCTTGTCGTACAGGTCCGGGACGCCGGCGCGGCTGTCGTGGCACACCATCGTCTGGCACATGCCGGCGCTTTCGGCGTACCAAATCTCTTCCGGTAACGGTCCCGTCGAGCCGTGACCGCTGTACCAGAACAGCGCGATGTCGTCGGCGCCGAGACCGCCGAGGTGGCTGCGGAACGCCTCGATGATGCCGGCGCGGGTGGCCTGCTCGTCGCAGCGCTTCTCGATGACCAAGTCCTCTGGCGCGACCCGGTCGCGCAACAGCCGCTCGGCCAGTTTGACGTCGTTCACGCAACCGCGCAGGTTCAGGTGCGGCAGCCGGTACGTGTCGATACCGACCAGCAGGGCATGGACCTTAGGCATCGATGGAGCTCCTGTCCGTGGCGTTTTCGCGGTCATGGACCGATGTGCGCGAACGCCGGTCCACGAGGTGGGCCAGTCCGCCGATTCGGCACGCAGCCGGCGTACGGCATAGTGCAGCCCGGCGGCGGCACGGTCGGCGTGCAGTACGCCGTCGGATGCCACGGCGCGATAGACGTCCGCGGCAACCTGTGCCGCCTCCCCAGCTCCACGATCCCCGCCCCCTCGGCCGTACGACGCCCGTCCGTTCGATGTGATGCCACTCATTGCCACGAGTCAGCGCCACTATCCGTTCCCGACCGCTGGGGGCGCACAGACGCACATCTACGGCGCACACCGTCAGATCTGAGCGACTCTGTGTCAGCGGCTTCGTAGAGCAGGCCAAACCCAAGATTCGTTCAGCGATCCAGGCGGCGCTTGCACCGAATCGGTGGCCCGACCGGCGGCCAACAACGTATCCAGAGCGTACGAAAGCTGGATGTCGTCGGGGTCGTGGGGCAGTTCGGCGAAGTCGCGCTTGTCGACGGAAGCTGTCACGCGGCCAGCGCCGTGGTGGACCAGGGACCCATGTGCAGCCAAACCTCCCGGTCCCCGAACGAAGATGCCCGAAGTCATACCTGGCTCCGAACCCGTCACTCAGGCGGCAGAATGTGGTCGCTGATGTACGGGTTCCACGCTGACGCCGTCCAGGATTCTGGGAACCTGCGCGCCTTCCCGTGCTCCGTGCGCACTTGCGGCCGCTCAGCACTAATCGGGATGTCCTCGCTGCTCTGTTGCGCGGCGACTACCACCCGGCAGTCAGCGAGGCGCCCGGGATTCGACCATAACCGACCACCTCTTTTGCCGATCGCAGCACTCCCCAATCATGCTACTGAAATACTGCTACTGAGGGAGTGCGCAGCCGGGCTGCACTCGTCTGGCCGATGAGGGGGGATCGGTGCTGGTAACTCCGTTACCGATCAACGTTTTTCTCAGGCATCTGCTGTCCGCGTCCGCTACGAGCGGCTACTTGGGTACGGTGCTGCTGCTGGCCCGCACAGCTGACGCCCGCGCCCAGCATGAAGAGCTCAACCAAGACTGGACGAGCGTTCACGATCTGACCGGTGCGTCGCTGGCGGTGCTGTCCCCTGTGGTGCTTCCGGATCGCGATCAGCCGAATATGGGGCAGGTCGGCGGCGTCCCGCACCCCCAGGGCGGGGGGAGAGTCGCGGGGGCCGAGGGCATGAGGCTTCACCTGCCTTCCTCGCCCGACGGATACTTCGAACGCGCGTTCTGGCAATCCGTGGAATTGGAGGGCTCGTATTCCCCATTCGTTCAGGCGGCTGGGACGAGGCCGCATTCCGCCGAAGTGCATGAAAGGGGGTGGACGCAGGCGACTACCAGCGCGGCAGCATTATTCGAAATCCCTGAGTCGCTCCTGCCCTGCCTCCTCGTACTGAGCATGCGGGAGCGGCGCGGCATGGTTCTCGACATCGAGGAACACCTTTCCGTCTACCGTCTATTCAAGCGACTCATCGTGCACATAGGACCTGCCCACATCCAACTCGCCGAGCTGCTGCGGGAGCAAGAATCAGCGGAACGGAGACTGGCCCATCTGCGGATTGCTGAGCAGCAGTGGAGAATCGAACTCAGGCGCGTTCCTATAGAGTGGCCCGTGCAGATCGATGCCCTTTGGCGTCACCTCGGAGAGGTGGAGAACTTGGCCCCTGAGCTGATTGTGGACTGCCGCGGTCGGCTCGCCGCCATCAGGGATACTGGGGCATCGGATTGGGGCCTTGCTGAGAAGCTGCGCGAGGCGATCGACGCACTTCCCCCGGAGTCGGAGCTGCACCGGCAGAACATTCGGAGTGGTATTCGCAGACGGCTAATACGCGTCATTTCCAAAATCGAGAACGGCCATCCTGGGGGAACAGAAGGGTGTCCACGGGGTGTCCGCCCGGACGGACTGGACGAAATTCCCCTATTGCGCGAACGGCTTGCCGGACTACGCGATGAAATAATGTCGTTGAGGCGGCTGGTGGAGTCGGCGAGTCTCTCGGATGCCGTACTCAGTGTGGGGGAAGAGCTCCTGGCCCCTCTGGATAGGCAGCGTCTGGCCTCACCTCGATCCCTCGCTGACTGGTCCTTCACTCACCTAAAACGCCGTGCAGGTCGGACATCTCCGACAGCAATGCGATCTGCCTGACAAAGCTGCGGAGGGTGGGATTATGGCTACGCCGGAAAGCAACGCCAGACAGGTCCTCGGCGCACTATTGGAGGATCAGCTCAATGAGGAGCGCAAGATCAAGGAATCACTGATCCAGCGCGGCAACGCGGTGGTGAGCAGCAGCGGCGTGCTGGTCGCGCTCGCCCTGGGAGCCGCTTCGGTTAGCGGCCGGGACCCCAAAGGCCACCTGCCAGCAACCGTGACAGTCCTGACCATAGCCGCACTGGCTCTGTTCGTCGCCGCCGCCGTCACAGCGCTGACCGTGAGCACCCCGCGCCGCCAATCCGCTCTCAGTACGCAATGGCTGCGGGAAGTCTGGGACAACTCCGGCCCAGATCCATTCTCGGCATCGCATAATGCCCGACTGGACCTGCTCGACAGCCTGCGCGGCACGAACCGCTCCGCGGCCCGGTTGCTCCTGTGCTCGCTTGCCCTGGAAGTGGCCGCGGTCTCTCTGCTGTCCCTTGCCGTGGCCGCCATGCTGGTCCAGGCCGGTTTTTGAAGAAGCGGTCGCCGAAAACGGACAGCGTCTCAGCGAGCCAAAGGATCAGGATCGGTCGCTGCCGCAGCAGGCTCACGTACCTCACCCGCGCGACTGTGGGGGCCGACGAACATCAAGAAGCGTCTTCGGCCACTCTTCCGTAGAAGGCAGCAACGGCCGTTTGCGGCGCCGACGCGTCCTGTCCAGACCGGAGCCGTGCCTTACATGCCTGCACGAGCTTCAACCCCATGACCTGCAGTGGTACTTGACAGATGCAGATAATCCCCGCGGCGGTCCACCGGTTCGGGCTGCTGGACCTCGAGCCCGCAGGGGGCGACGACGGCCAGGTGGTCGACGGCAGCCTGCTGGTGGGTGTCGTCGTCCTGGGCGTCCCGATGAGCCGTCGTGCTCTGACCAGGGTTTTCCCGTCGCTGTGCCCGTATACGGAGGCGTTGGAAATGTCGAGGGTGTGCTTGTCCCCCTCGGTGGCGAGCAACGGGGAGAGCTTCGCCGTCGCGGGTGCCCTGCGTCTGGCCGCAGGCCGCGGCGTGCGGGGAGTGGTCACCTACGCGGACCCCGTCGCACGGTGAGAATTTCAGCAGAGGCTGGCGCTAGAAGTGGGCGTTGATCTGCGAATTTGGCAAGTTCTGTCAGGGTGACTTGGCACCGGATTTCGATAAGGGATGGCACCTTACTGGCCTTTCAGTCCTTCTGGCACCGCTTTGATCGAATACATCTGTACAGGACCTTTGCCTGTGTCTTCTGTACCCATGAGACAGATCAGCATGGATGGGCCGTCAAGGGCAGTTGAGCGCTTACTCGCCTGAGCCAACGACCCCGGTCGACGCGGGATTGCGCGTGGGCCAGGGCGGGACACCACCGTGTACGCCCCGGCCACTGTTCCTCGCGCAAGGCGACGGGCTCTGTGTAACAAGGTTGTCACCGGTTGTGCATGAGGAGGTCCGTCGTCGGGCCCGTGGAGGGACGATGAGACGATGACTGGGCGCGTTCAGGTATGGGTTGGTGGGACGGTTGCGGCCGTCGCCGTGGTGGGGCTTGCCGTGCATCTAATGCTGGTGGGGCTGGATGCCGCGGACAAATGGGCCAGTGTGCTGGGCTTGTTCGTGGCCCTGGCCGGCCTGGGGGTGGCAATGGCCGGACTCCGACAAAACCGACAAGAGGGCGGCAGTCAGTCCGTGGAGAACAGCACGCTCGGCGGAGCTGCCACTCAGGTCGCCCGGACCGGCGGAAATGTGCGCATCAACCACCACGCTCCCGCATCCCTGCCGGCCACAGGTCCGCCCACAGGCGCTGTTCCGCCCGTCGGCATGCCCCCCGTACCGGATGGCGGACAGTCCGTTCGTAACTCCCAGACGTCCGGGCCGGTCGACCAGGTGCAGAGCACGGACGGGAATGTGGAGATCGAGGGCCCGTGAGGTCCTTCCGACGCCGCACGCGGCAGCGCCGCGGCCCGTCGGCGGCTGACACCCCCACGCCCGACGCTGGCCAGGAGCCGGGGGCGGGTCAGTGGGTGGTCGACTCGGTCGTGTACGGATCGCTGGCCATGGTCAACAACACCGCCGGTGATGTGAACATCACGTTCACCGGACCGGCCGCCCCGACCGCTCTGGCGTCCTTGCCTCCTCCTCCAGCAGGCTTTACCGGTCGAGACCGGGAACTGGCCGAGCTGCTTCAGGCGCTGGACACAAGCACGGGCAATCCGACTCGGCAGGGAGTCATCGTCTCGGTGGCCGGGCTGCCCGGCGTCGGCAAGACCTCTCTCGCTCTGGCAGCTGGTCACACCGGGTGCGAGGAGGGCCAGTTCGACGGAACGCTCTTCGTGGACCTGCACGGCTACGACGAGACCCCCCTCCAGCCCTCCCAGGCTCTGGAGAGACTGCTGCGCGGCTTGGGCGTCGCCCAGGAGTTCATCCCACATACCTTGGAAGAACGACAAGGGCTCTATCATTCTCGGCTGAGTGCCCTGGCCGCCGAGGGCCGCCGTGTTCTGGTGGTGGCGGACAACGCCTCCAGGGCTGAACAAGTGCGCCCGCTACGGCCGGCCTCTGGTCGCCATCGGCTGCTCGTGACCTCTCGGGACACGCTCGCCACCCTGGGCGCCCGCCTACTCGACCTCCCCGTCCTGTCGCCCGAGGCGGCAGTGAACCTGCTGGACACCGCGCTGCGCACCGCCGACCCTGCCGACTCGCGCATCTCCCAAGACGCAACCACGGCGCAGAGTCTGGCCTTGCTGTGCGGATACCTGCCGCTCGCCCTGCAGATTTCTGCTGCCCGCCTCATCGCCGACCGGGGCCGGCAGGTGGCCGGACTGGCCACCGAGTTCAAGCAGGAGCGCACTCGTCTGGAGCATCTCGACGACGGGGAACGCGCTGTGCGCGCGTCCTTCGACCTGTCCAGTCGCCACCTGTCCGGCCCCTTGACCGAGACCTTCCGGCTCCTGGCACTCAACCCCGGCTCGGACATCTCCACCGAGGCCGCCGCTGTCCTGACGGACCAGCACCCCGATGAGATACGGTCCCTCCTGCTCGAACTCGCGCAGACCCATCTCCTGGAGCAGGTACCAGCTCAGGACCGGTGGCGGATGCACGACCTGATCCGGGCTTACGCCAGCGAACAGGCCGATGCCTACGGTCGAAGCCACCCCCAGGCCAAACGTCTCTACGAACAGGCTAGACGCCAACTGCTGGAGTACTACGCAACGAGTGCGCAGGCTGCTGGCACCCACCTCGATCCCAACCCGTCCGCGACCAGATCGCCACGCTTCGAAACCAAAGAGCAGGCTGTGAAGTGGCTCGACGCGGAGTTACCCAACCTCGTCGCCGCTTCAACAGACAGCACGTCCCAGGAACAAAAGCGCATCATCCTTGGCCTGCCGCGCGCCTTAGCAAGCTACCTCAACACGTCTGGCCATATCGACGAATGGCTCACCATCTCCCAGGCCGCCCGCCAGGCGGCACGCGACGTCGCCGACCGGGACGCGGAAGGCGTTGCTCTGGAAGCCTATGGAGCAGCCCTCGGCATTCTGCGCCGGGAGCACGAGGCCAATAAGACACTCGAACACGCCTTAAAGATCTCTCGAACCACACGCAACCGCGAACTTGAGGCGCTGGTACTCACCGACATCGGTAATCTCGCCGTAGCGTTCAACAAAGGAGAACGCGGCCTCGCCTGCCACAGGCAGGCGCTTCACTTGTTCAAGGAACTAGAGGACCAGTACGGCGAGGCGGCAGCCTGGACGAACATTGCACAGGCTTTGATGCAAGCAGACGCGTCTGGTGATGTGTTCGACGCTCTCAAGCACGCCGACCGCATCTACCGCCAGCACGGAGACGAATCAAGATCCGCAGCCGTGGTAATGACCAGGGGCATTGCCCTGGGACGAGTCGGCAGGCTGGACGAAGCGATCACCTGCTTCCGCACAGCGGCCGCGACCTGGCACACGCTCGGAGCGAACTTCCACGAAGCGGTGGCGCTGGGCAACCTCAGCTGGACCCTGTTGCGCGCCCGAAGGAACAAGGAAGCTCTCTCGGCCAGCTGCAGCGCGGTTGATCTCAGCCGCCGGGCGGCGCAGGAGAGCGGCAGCCATATTCCCTCTCTCGGCTTCGCCGGGGCGCTCACTGCGTACGCAGAGGCGTTGTACCGCTCGCGCAAGCATCTGCCTGAGGCCGCAGCCGCAGTCCACGAAGCACTTACCCTCTTCGAGCAGATCCCCGGCGCCCCGGCAGTCAACCTGACAGCGGCCCGCTTCACTGCCGTCAGAATCCTCCAGAGTTTGGGGGGAGGTAAGAAGAACGCGTTGATTCGACGCCAACTCGAAGCACTCCTCGGCTCAATCCCCACGCCACCCGTTCGGCGACGGGGGCGACGACTCTCCCGTCATCGTGTCGTGACACTGTTCCAGTCCGCCTGGGTCGCCGTGGTCTGGTGCGGCTTCTATCACGCGCGCCAAGCGAGCACATCGCTGTGGCTGCTGATGCTCTACTGCACTGCTGGGCTGGTCATCACAGGCTTCATTCGCTTTAGGCCCTACCCAGGGACCGATGGCAGTCCCGGGCAGGTGGGGCAGACCGTGAGGACGCAGATTGGCTGCATGCCCAGACTTCTGCCCTTCCTCACCCTGATCGCTTCTCTTTCAGTGCCTGAGCAGCTTGGCCCGTTCAGCAAAGCAGGAGGAGCACTAGCTCGCGCCCTTGGGCTGGCCTGATGCGCCGGGTCCACAGCACAACGACGCCGAGGACCCACAGCTTTATTGTCTACACCCAAGGCCGAGACCAGTCGACCTCAGGGCGGTGCCACCTCTCACTGAAAAGTGCCATGTCGCGCTGAAATTCTCACACGGCTTCGGACCCTGCCGGACGGGCGCACGGCCGGCTCGCCCCGAGGGCATCTCGGGGTCACCTACCAGGCCCTCTCCGCGACTTATACGGGCCGCAGCACGGCGAGGACGGTCATCGTGCTGACGGATGGCCAGGTGCTCCCGGCGCGGTCGATCGCGAAGTTCGTCACCGGAGACTGCGGTGCCGACGGGTTCGAGCGGCGCATCGTGGCGATGGGCGCCTCGGAGCGCCCTGCGGGGGCCGACCGGCGCGCCTGGCTGCGCACCGCGCTGGAGCAGATCGGGGCCAGGCGCCAGCGGCACCCTGGGACCCACAGGTATGCCCTGCCCGTGGGGCGTAGCCGGGCCGAGCGGTCGAGGGCGGTCTTCGGCATGCCCGCACTTGCGTACCCGAAGTGGGCAGACTCCGGTCACACCATCTAGCATGTTGCGTATTCATATATCTATATGTATTGTGGTTGTCGTGGTTGAGCGACGCCTTCGCTCTCACACCGTCATCTTGGAACCTCACCCAGAGGAACGACCGTGGACAAGCCCCTCTCCGAACGCAAGGCTGCTCGCTTCACCGCGGCGCTGAACTCCGGCGTCAACATGACCCCCATCCGCGAGTGCACCCTCGCGGACCGCGCCGCATGGGCCAATGCGGCGCTGAAGGCGTACAACAGGCAGGCCCCCAAGGCCCTGTTGCCCGTTCCCGAGCTGGCCGAGCGGGTACGACTCGGCGTCCTCGCGGCCGAGGCCATGGCCCAGATCGCCTTCAACATCCCCGGCGACCGGGTCGTGGACGACCAGGAACGCGCCGACCGCGTCATCGGTGATCTGGTCGCTCAGGTCTTCTGCCTGACGGACGGGCGGGTCACCGCCCATGAGCTCCACCAGGCCGCCGAGAGACTGCGCAGCGACGCGTACCCCGTGAGGCTTGATGTCCTGTGCGCCGTCGTTGCCGCCGGGGCTGAACGAGAGGCCGCCATGCTCGCGGCGCTCCTGGACGCGGCCCAGTCCTTCGGGTGCGACGTCCCCGGCATGGTCGACAGCGCCCGCGCCTACTTCGAAGAGCTCAAGGCCGAGGACGAGGAGGCCGACGCGGCACGCGCCTGAGCAACGTCCGGGAGCGAGGGCCGCAGCCCTGGCGGCCGCGCTCGCTCCCGGCAGGGCCGCCACGGAACACCACTGATGAAGCTGATCGTCCCCGCCTTCGACCAGCACTACCGCGCATCCGCCACGGACTACGCCTGGACCGGCCCCGGAGAGATCCTCACCATCGGCACCGACGACGCCTTCGTCGGCATCGACAGCTGCCGCTACACCACCCACGGCCGGGTCACCGCACTCGACGTCACCCGCGACGAGGTCACAGCCAAGATCATCAACCTCCTCACCCAGGACGGCTTCTACGTGCCCGGACGTGAGCGGCAGAGCACGGAGACCCGCAGGCACACGGCCGAAGTCTTCGGCCTGGCCCGCGGCTTCGAGGTCGGCGCCGTCATCGGCGTCCACCGCGGCCGGCCCCGCCGCCACGCCGCACCCACGAACTGACTCGCTGGCCGCGGACCATGCGCCAGCACCCGCCGTCCCCAGGAAGGGCCCCCATGGACACCATGCGAGGACACCTGCGCGCATTGTCGACGCCTGCTGCCGCCAGGAGCCGGGGCGTTGCGTCGGGGGCGGACTGGCTGGCTGACCTACTGCCCCTCCGAAGCCCCTGACCCGCAACACCCGGGCCTGGTCCTTGAGTCCCGCGATCCAGACCAGAGACGCCATGATCCTCTTGCTGCGTTCGTGCACGCGCGCCTCGACGAAGACGACCAAGGCACCTCGGGCGACGGGACTTCCTGGCGGCACCGTCCTCGACGACCACGACGAACCCGTGGTGCACACCCAGCGGGACATCGCCACCCACCTGGAGACCTGGGACCCGCCACGCGTCTGGGCCAACATCGAGTCCCGCCGTCTGATCGTGGACCTGTCCGAGGCCGCGGCGGCCGGCAGCCCCGAAAAGGACGCTCTTCGGGACGCGGTGAGCGCAGTCGCGATGGCCTACCAGGACCACCCCGACTTCGATCCAGACTGGCTGCTGCGGGAATGGTGAACGACACCGACTGCACGACTGATCAAGAAGACCATCGGCGGCAACAGCCCTGGGGTGCCCCTGTCTTGGCCTGAGCCGAAGCGTCATCGCAGCGTCTGCAATTGATCCCGATGGCGCTTTTCCCTTTGGTGTTTCCAGTACGCGCAGCACAGCCCAAGACTCATGAGTCCAAATAGTGAGTATTCGGCAGTCATGAATGTGTCGGTCGGAAGAATTGCGTCGTCGTATCCCAGACTGAAAAGGAATTGAACTTCGATTGAGAGGGCGAAAAGCATCCAGCCGACGAACAGTCCGGCCGCGAATCGGTGTGGTTGAACGATAATCCCGAATACGGGTAGAAGTGACGCAAGAAGTGCAATCACCAATGCTCGTGCGAATTTCCCGGAAGGCTCATACTCGACTAGTCCTCCGATCCCAATCTCGGTATTCAAGGCGATAAAGAACCCGACGTATGCACTGCCGAGTGAAAGTATGAGGATGGCGATAGGGGTGGCGTATCCGGCGGGGCGAGTAATTTTGAATCGTGGGCGCATCCGGATTGCAGCTATAAGGCCTGTGACGGCTACTAACCCTAGGACTGTCCTTGCGGATACGATTACATCAGCCAACCAATGGTCACCGTAGGCGGCAACCTGGCTATACAGATATGCAGAATTGGCAAGTGGGATACCCGCCGCGTCGGCAAGGCCATATCCTAGTATGGCGCCGACGGCCGTCCATGAATATATACTTGGCCGGCGCGCGAATCGCCAAACAAGGAATCCCGTGAGCATGTTGAAAAGTGGCACTATGATATCGATCAGGGTTACTCCGTGATCACGGCTTCCCGTGGCAAGTTCTCGGAAGCTTAGCTCGAGGGTCGGGCTTGCTAATGCCTCGATCATCACTGAAATCGGCACCGCTAGTTGAGCCAGTCCGTAGAGCCAGGTTGTAAAGAGAGTGGTCCAGGCAATAGTGCGTACGACGGTGCTCTGGCCTGCGTGCTTAGTGGGAGGATCTGCTGGCTGGGCGCCTGGTCCGGTCGGTGCCGCAGACCCCGCTGGGTTTATCAGAGTGCTAGGCGCGTCCGTGGTTGACTCCGACTCTGCCAGAGAGGGTTCATAGGCCGCGGTAGTCTCATCGGCTGCAAGGCCCTGTCGGGGGGGAGGAGCCACCGACGGTGCGTAGATGTGGCGCAACGGAGGCTCAGCGGTCCGTGTGCGGACAGTCTTGGCGACCGGGGGAGGCAACCAATCCGGGTTAGTAGGAACTTCCGCAGCGCCCTCTCGAGCTGCTGCGGTCTGGTCCAGCAGCGCGGCGACGGTGGGTCGGCGCCCAGGTTCCTTGGCTAGACAACTGCCCACAATGCCCTTTAGGGCCGGTGGGAGTTGGTTGAGGGCAGGCTCTTCGTACACGGCTCGGAAGTTCACTCCGTGCGCGGATCCGGACCCAAATGGGCCGGCGCCGGTGGCTGCAAAAGTCAGCACCGCCCCCAAGGCGAACACATCGCTGGCCCGACCGACAGCCTTTCCAGTCACCTGCTCGGGGGACATGTATCCAGGTGTGCCGACCATCATCCCCGTTCGGGTCAGAACACTATTCTCGGCGGCAACTGAGATGCCAAAGTCGATCACCCTCGGCCCATCAATGGCGAGCAACACATTCGAGGGTTTCAGATCGCGATGAATCACCCCGGCACTGTGAATGGCTTCTAAGGCCTCGGCTAGACCCGCCCCCAAGGCCAGGACCGAACTCTCTGTCCAGCACCCGTGGGCGCGCACCGCCTCCTCCAGCGACATCCCGGGAATGTAGGCAGTGGCAAGCCACGCTGGGGACTTCTCAGCGTCCGCATCCACTACCGCAGCAGTGAAGAATCCGGTCACCCGGCGAGCTGCCGAGATTTCCCTGGCGAACCGTCTCCGAAAGTCGGCATCCTCGGCCAGTTCAGCACGAATCACCTTAACCGCCACAGCCCGACCACTCGGCGAACGCCCTAGATAGACGCGGCCCATTCCACCGGCGCCCAGCCGCCCCACGATGCGGTACCGCCCCACCCAGCTCGGGTCCTCCGCCGACAGCTCTTGCAACACTGCCCCCCTGCCAAGGGCCCACCCCCGGGGCCGTCGCATGGACGATTAGACACCCAGCGGGTCTGCTTTGAAGGCGTATTCCGGTATCTCGAGGCAGCCGCCGACACGTTTGACTGTGGCGAGGTACAGCGTGGACGTGCGGGGAACCGATTCTCCACACTGTCCAGGTCTCCTAGGGCCTATTCTGAGTTCCGATCACTGGGATGTGGCGTTCGCCCTCCGCGACGGGGTCGTGGGATCACAACTGCGCCGCTCGATGCTGCAGGCGATCGGCTGCCCTCCTGGACAGACCGACTGCGCGACCCGCGCACGCGGGAAGGAGGGCGGCGCCGTGGTGCGTGTTGTGGCGCGGTGCGCGGCCGTGGAGGTCCGCCGACACTTCGGCCTCGTCCGCATGCTCAGGGGGGCGGCGGGCCGGTCGGGTGTTCCGAGGTGATGCCGTCGGCCAGAGCCTTCCCGCAGGGTCAGGCTGGCACTCTCTTGGGATCAGGCATGAAGCAACATGCCTAATGTCCCTCACTACATTCCATGGCTCTGATCTGCCCAATGACTTGACAACCCTAGATACCGATCGTCACGAACGCCATGGGCGACATCCTTCTCTTCACCGACCGCAGACCCGGCGAACTGATGCTCGAACCCGCCGCCGGGACCGGCACGATGGCACGGTCCGCCGCCGCCACGATGCGGTTCTTCGGCACCGACCCCACCGCATGCCGCTGGTGGCTGAACGACATCGACCCGCTCAACGCCGCGTGCTGCGCCGTGAACGCCCAGCTCTGGAGGCTCGGCCGGCAGATGACCGTCTCCTGCGGCGACGCCCTGAACCATCCCCGACTCCTGGAGGAGGCCGTACGGGAGCGCGCCGAGCGGGCGAGCGCCGAGCAGAAGGCCCGGCCGGTGCTGTACCCCACCAGGACCCGCTCGCCGTTCTGGCCGTGGCAGTTCGTTCCGCCCTCCTGACCCGGCACGGCGGCCGTGCCGCATCCCGCGGCGGGCCGCCGCTCTCCCCTCGCCCTCTGCACGAAAACGGAGCCCTCCCATGGTCATCAACACCACACCGCCGCCCGCCATCGCCACATTGGTCCCCGACTCCGAGGGACACGGGACGGTCCTGCGGATCGTCTACGCCCACCACCTGGACGGCGAGTCCTTGGCCTTCCAGCTCTTCCACCGGTACGTCCACCGCTTGTGGAACGGCACCCAGCTCACGGACGAGATCACCCGCGCCGAGGTGATGGCCCTGCTCGGTGAACAAGGCGCGGACTGCGCCGAAGGCTGGCACTCCTCTGCGAACGAGCCCACCGAGGAAGCCTCGGACGAGGCGTGGCAGTGGGTCCGCGCAGGTGAACCGCCTGTTCCCCGACCTGTCCTGGAAGGTCGAGCCCGACCGGCGCATGAACATCCCCGGGGTCGACGAGGACAAGGTCGCCGACATCGTGATCCGGGCGCGCCCTCTGACATCGGACGTGACCCGCCCCGCGACCATGTTCGATCCCGCGCTCACCTACTACGCGGACGGAACGCACGTGGTCATGCGGGCCCAGGGGACGGAACGCTCCGGGCACGCCTTCGGCCTGGCGGAGGGCGCCGCCCCGTACTGCTTCCAGGCCGTGCGGTGGGATGACGGCGGCGCTGACCTCGTCGCCCCCCACGTCCTGCATCGCGTCGAGAACCAGGCCCAGGACGGCGTGGCGTAGGCGGCCGCAGGGGGCCGGCGCCCAGGATCACCGCAAGGCGCCGGCGGTCAGGTGCCGGTGACGGAACTCCAACAGCGTTGTGTCTTTTTTTTTCAATGTGTATTGTAGTTGCCATGGGGCGGGAAGTCTCCCAAGTCCAAGCCAATACAGAACAGCCGCTTCGCGCGGCTCGCCCTGGCCGTGGCGGGTTCTCGCAGAATGCCGCCGCCTTGATGACGTCCGCGACATCCCGTGCAGCACGACAACTCAGGACTGAAGATGGCAGATCTCAAGGGCATGAAGGCCGGTGACACGGCTGAAGTGACCTTCTACTGCGCTGGCAGCTGGCAGCTGGCACCGCGAGGACGTCACTATCTCGAAGATGGGCCGCGAGTACGCCTACGTGGACAACGGCGTCTTCGTCCAGAAATTCCGGATCGCCGATGGGATCGAAGTTTGTGACCGTGCTGGAGCCGACGCGCTCTCTCCGAAGTCGAGTTGGGGACCACGCGCGGTAACGCCCACCCGCAGCCTTCCGAGTCCGATCAGCAGGACAGCTCCTGGGCCCCGTCCCAGAGCCACAGCAGCCCCACCCGGCGGCTCCCATATCCGGCCCCAACCGCCCCTCCCGCCTCTGCCCCTCATTGTCAGACCTCTACGACAGGATCATCCTCATGACGACGCTTCCCGCCCCTCAGGCGCAGTCCGCCGTGTCCAGCCGCACCGAATACGAGGCCGCGCTCCAGTCGCTGCGCTATGCCTCGCAGGCGTACTACGGTGACGGCGTCAGCGTCATGGACGACGCCTCCTACGATCAGCGCCGTCGGTCGGTGCAGGCATGAGAGCAGGAGAATCCCGCCGAGGTTTCCCCGGACTCCCCCACCGGACTCGTGGGCGACGGTGCAGCACCCATCGGCGACGTCGCGCACACCACCCGCCTCCTGAGCCTGGACAACGTCTTCGACGCCGAGGGCCTGGTGGCATGAGGTGCTTCGGTCCAGCGCCGTCTGGGCCACGCGCCGCAGGGCGGGTTCGCCGTGGAGCCGAAGATCGACGGCGCTGCCGTGGCCGCTCGATACCGCGACGGCCGTCTGGTTCAGATCATCACCCGCGGGGACGGCAGTCACGGCGAGGACATCAGCCATGTCATCGGCCAGATCGACGGCCTCCCCGAGCAGCTGACCGATCCGGTCACCATCGAGGTCCGCGGCGAGGTCGCCTTTACACAGGAGCAGTTTGAGAAGGCGAACGAGATCCGGGCCGCGCACAACGCACAGGTCTTCGCCAATCCCCGCAACGGCACGGCCGGCACGCTGCGGGCGAAGGACCGGCCGTACCGGCTCCAGATGACGTTCTGAGCCTACGGCGCGGTCGAACTGGACGGCGTATCGTTCCTGCCCGCCGGAGCCACGCACGCCGAAACCCTGGCCGTCGTGGCCGCAGCTGGCATCCAGACGACCGCGGACTCCCCGGCCGGGCTCCACGTCGTCGCCGACTTGGCCGCAGCACAGGAGCGGGTTGACGCGATCGCCGACATGCGTGCGGACCTGCCCGTCGGAATCGACGGGGTGGTGATCAAGATGAACGACACGGGAGAGCAGACGGCGGCCGGGTTCGGCTCACGCTTCCCTCACTGGGCCATCGCGGTCAAGCTCCCCGTTCTTCCGCCAGTTTGAGTTGCTACTACTCTTCGTCTGGCGGCGGCTGACCTGCTGTTGTGTCTGGCATCGAGACAACAGCACTGTTGCAACCGCTTAACCCCGTTGCGGTGATGTCTTCCGCTGCGAGGATGTGCTTCATGTTCAGCGTTGAGGAGTGGATCCAGGCCCGGAGAGGCCTGCGGTTGGGACAGAGGCTTTCAGGGACGGTGGCCGCGGTCCCGAATCCGGGTGCGACGGGGATCTTCGTTGACATCGGCCTTCCGGTTGGAGGGTTCGTCGACGTGCTGCTGCTTCCGTTCGCCGCGGAGCGTTGGCCCGCGATAGGGACCGTGGCGGAGTTCGAGGTCTGGTGGGCCGATGAACGGCCGCAGGTGCGACTCAAGCCCGTAGAGCGCCAGTTCTTGCGCGAGGACTTCGACGAGTGGCTGGCCCAGTGGCGGCCGGGCTGGCCTGAGAACGTACCCGTGGATCAGGCGTGGGTTGAGGCGGCTGCGGCGGTCCGGCGGGATGCCGGTGAGGTTGAGGAGACGCTGCGTGCGGCCGGATGGCAGCCGGGGCGACGCGTCCCGGTTCAGCAGTGGCGCGAGATGCTGGAGGCAACTGGGCTGGCCCGTATGCATGAGGCCGCCGAACGCTTCTTGACTGAGTTCGGAGGCTTGGACGTACAGATCAGCGGGCCGGGCATCACCTGTGCAAGGACGCCCTTCAACTTTGATCCCGAACTCGCGGTGGGCGAGGAGGATCGATTCGCAGACTGGAGCTCGACGGTTGGGCGGGACATCTTCCCCATCGGTGAGCTCGACGAGGGCCGATTCTTCCTCGGTATCGACGAGACCAGCGAGATCTATCTGATCGAGACCTGGGTGGCGACGTTCGGCCCGGTCCGGGAGGCACTGGAGAAGCTCGTCCTGGGCATATCTCCACGGCGTATCGGTTGAGGTGAGTCGCCATCGCTTGTCGCGCAACAGCACTGTTGCTCTGAATCGGGTGTCTTCCGGTGCTTGTCAGGGCATGTGCTGTGGCATGGCTCGGACCTTGGCCGCGTCAGCGTCTCGGCCTGAGAGGGCAGCGTTCTCCAGGGACAGCAGGTTCAAGGTGGTCGCGTAGAGCTGAAGACGCGTTTCCAAGATTCTGCAGTGGGCCTGCAGCTCTTTGTGCTTCTTCTTCAGCTCCTCGAAGGCGTCCATGGACTGCGCGTTCGAGGTCCTTCTCGTCTCTAGCCTCGCTGTTTCGCTTGGGGTGACGAGGTGGCGCTGTGGGGTCGATCGAGGTGGTATCGGGCGGTGGGCATGGTGGGGACCCGGCGCGTTGGTCGGGTTCTCCAAGGTCTTTCGTGTCGTAGGTGGCCGGGGCGGCTGGTCAGTTGGCGGGGCGGGGTAGGGCGGCCAGACGGTGGAAGGCGGCGGCGAGTTGGTGTCGCCAGGGCCAGGTTGCTGCGATCCGCAGGTGGAGGCGACGGCCGCCGCGGGTGAGACGGGCAGCGACGTGCAGGATCCGGTAGCGGAGTTTCTTGGGTTCGGCGATAGCCAGCTCGCCATCCAGCAGCAGGACGCGGGTCCAGGCCAGAAGGTCGATGGCCGCGAGGCTGAGCTCGAGCCAGGCGGCGTTGACGGAGAACAGGCGGGATGGGAAGCGTCCGAAGCCGGTGGTCTTGCCGCACCGGATGTGGTCCTCGACGGTGGCGTGTCCGCGGTGGCGGATCTCCAGGAACTGGGCCGAGCCGCCGCCGGAGTACGGGGTGTCGGTGAGGAAGACCTGGTGCCGCAGGCCCTCGTCACTGTCGAACAGGGACAGCTGGGCGCCGGGGTGCGGGCGTTCGCGGCGCACGATGATGCGGGTGCCGGCCGGGTAGCCGTTCAGGTCGACCATGCCGGTCAGCTCTGCGACCTCGGCGGACTCACGCAGGGTCCCGTCGGCGTCCAGGGCGGGGTGCCAGACCTGTTCGGGCAGGGCGCGGATCGCGCGGCGGACCGGTGCGGTGACGGCGTATCCGACCGAGAAACGCAGGTGAAGGCCGTTGTCACGCAAGGCGCGTAGATGCGTGAGGAACGCCTTTGCGCTGCCCGCGCTGTCGGTGCGGACCAGGATGTCGGTGCCGTGCCGGTGGGCGTCGGGGATCTGCGCGAGGGCCTGGTCGAGCACGGTGATGTGATCGGCGGCGGTGTTGGCTCCGGCGTTGCCAGGCCGGAGCAGCCCGGACATCGCCTCGCCGGTGTTGGCCAGGAAACACAGCAACGGGTGGAACCCGAAGCCGCCTTTGTAGGTGGGTGCGGCCTGGTCTTTCTCGGAGTGGCAGGTGACCAGCGTGGCGTCGAGGTCCAGGACCAGGCCGGGCAGTTCGCGTCCGCCGGCCTTCACTGCGGGTATCGCGGTGCGGGTCTCGGCGGCCTGTAGCCAGGCCACCTCCCGGGCTGCGGCGCGGGCCGACCGCAGGCGGTCCAGTATGCGTTCGTCGACGGCGGCCAGCAGCCGCCAAGCCGTCGGGGTGGAGGCTACCGGTCCGAACACCTCGCGCTGGTCCCGCAGAACGGCCAGATCCGCGATCGCCTCGCCGCCGTCGGCGAGCATCACTGCGAGATCGGTGGCGATCCGGCCTGGGTCATGGCCGGTGCCGCGCGGCCGAAGCGGCCGGAGCACGGTGGAATAGGCCGCCGTCAGCCTGGTCGCTTCGGCGAGGTCCGCCAGCAAACGTGCTCCGGCGTGCCCGACCACCCCCGACCCGTCGGTGGACACCACAAGCCGGGGCCGTGAACCGATATCCTTCACGCAGAAAGTGCCTTCCTCTGGCGACGACAGAACCCCTAGACAAGGTCCATCGTCCCAGCTCAGGAAGGCACTTTTGCGCTTCTACCCAACCCCTCAGCCGCACCCCAACCGAAACGGCGAGGCTAGCTCGGCGGTCTTGGTCTGAAAGAATTGTCGGAGGTCGGGGTGCTGGTGAGTCAGGTGCCAGCGCTTGACGTTGGCTTCGATGGCCAGTTGAGAGATGTTGAGACGTCCGTTCGACCGCTGCGGGGTGCCGGCGAAGAGGCGGTTCATCGCGCTGATGATTGCCCGGCGGGTGGGGTCCTGCTCGTTGTCGAACGGGATGCTGTTCACGTGTCCGTGGCCCCTCGCTCGTGGTTGCTGATGATCGACTTAAGGCGGTCGAGTTCGCGTCGCTCGCGTTCGTGGCGGATGGGTGGCGCCAGTGGATCAGCGACGATGTCGGCGAGCTCAGCCGCTCGCTGTCGGACGTAGGCGATGTCGCGATCGGTTCGGGCGATGTTCGGGCATTGAGGGCGGCAGTCGTCGGTGTCGGGGGTGACCTGGGGGTCGTCCATGGTTCCGCGGAGCTGGCATGCTGCTGTGGCGGGGTTGAGGACGCAGGTCATTCCTTCGCCGTGGTGGATCTGCAGCAGTGGATTGCCGAGCAGGTCGCGGGCATGGCGCTCTTTGGTGAGGACGCGGCCGGCGAATTCGCGGTTGGCGGCGGTGATGCGGTTTCGGTAGGTGTCGGCGGCGGGGCCGCTGACGTGTTCGCCGCTGCTGAGGGCTTGTTCGTCGTCGCTCAGGCACTCGATGCGGTAGAGCCAGTCCTCGAACGCGTACTCATCGGGAAAGCCGGATTCGTAGCTCCCCGCGTAGCCCTGGAGCATTTGCGTGTGGGCATGGCCGTACTGAATCGATGCGGCGACCAAGCCTCTCGGACGGCGCCGGATGAACCACGCGAGGGTGCGGCGGAAGCGGCTGGCTTTGAGTCGGTCGCGGCCGTCCTCGGGGATGTGGTCGCTGCGACCAAGTAGGTGGCACTCGTTGTTGACCCAGGTCACGAAGGCTGCCAGGTCACCGGTGATCGACTGGTCTCGTCGTGCGTTACCCAGTCGCTTTTCGCCCTGCGGGCGTCGCCGGTGCGGTTCGATTCTGGTGGAAACAGCAAGGGGTGCGGGTGAAGCCGTTCGAGGACGGTGACTGCGCGGGCGACGATTTCGAGGACGACCCACGGGTCCTCGCGGGGCTGGCCCTCGGGAATCTTGTTGCCGTTCTCGTCCTCGGCTCCCTTGAAGTAGAGACCTTCCATCAGCCACAGGTTGGCGTTCTTGTCGTGCTTGATGCAGCCGCGCCGGAGGTTGAGCACCTCTCCGACTCGGGCGCCGGACAAGTAGGCGATGACGATGAAGCAGGCCGTGCTAAGCAGCCGGGCGAGGCCGGGCCCCTCTTCGAAGCGGATGCGTTCTTGTCGCCAGGGCTGTCCGTCGAGGAGCCCGGTGATCTCGCCTCCAAGGTAGGTGTGCTCGCTGATCGGCAGGCCGGATTCGGTCACCAGGTGGGCGGTGGAGGTCTGTTTGAAGGTCTCCGCGCAGTTTCAAGATGGCAGCCAGATGCCGCCAGTTGACCGTAAGCTCGCCGTTCTCGAGGCGCTTGCCGGGAAGGGCCTCGCCTCGCTTCCGCAGGTCGTCCAGGAAAGCAGGGATCTTGAGGCGGAGTTCTCCCGATCGGTATCGCGGTTGCCTTGGCAGGCCGGCGGACCGCCGTCTGCCCATGGTGGTCCTCGCATGCAGTTCCACGCCTGCTGCGTGGGCCGTCAGGATGTCGTCGGCGAAGTCCTCGACGAACCGGATTGCCCAGCGCAGGAGCATCTGCATGGTTGGCTCCGCGATGCGGCGGGTGCGATTGTCCCGGCTGCTGCGGCGGGAGCCTGTCAGCAGATCCTGGGTGTCCCCGCCGGCCCAGGGCGGGGCGCCGGGGAGCCTCATGCTGGCGGGGAGCGTGTCGCGGTAGGCCCATAGTCTGCGTACTTCGGTCAGCCGTCGGTAGCGACTGTCCAGGGGCACCTCCTCGTCTTCGAGCGAGTCGAGATAGTCGTCCAGCATTGCGTTGGTGACCTGACTGAACTCCGTGACCCCTTGGCCGTCCAGCCAGTCGAGGACGAACCGCAAGCCGCTGACGAAGGCGAAGTGGATGGTGCTGACCGCCGTGCGGCGTCCTGTCCTGCCCCGTGCATCGCGGGGATCTTCGTGGTTCAGCAGTTGCCACAGGTAGAACTTCGCCGCGGGCCGTAGCCGGTGGGGGGCCAGGGTGAAGTTGAGCGTGGTCGAGCGGTAGTGGTCCTCGAAGATCGCGGGGTTGAGATCCCAGCGCTCGTCACGGAAGCGGGACAGCGTCGAGAGATCGGTTCCTGGCCTCAGGTCTCGGTTGGCCAAGACCAGTGTGTCGGGCTCGGGCCACTGGGTGCCCGCCGGGACTTCGCCCCAGATCGGAAGTGCTTCGGCTGTGGTCATCTCAGGTCGAGCTCCCGGCTCAGGAAGCGCTCCACGACAGCGTGGTCGGTTGCGGTGGCACTTCGACGGGCGTCGGCGACTGTCTCGGCGTCGTGCTGGTCGAGAAGATCAGCAAGCTGAGCGTGGGGCGCCGCGAAGCGATGGGCCCACCTCAGCGCCTCCATCTGAGCGCGGCCGGCCTGGAGCCGGTCGTGGACCAGCACTTGGACTGGAAGGTGCCGGGGCAGTGCTCGCGCGCATTCGCATCCCAGGCAGAGCATGAACGAGGCTGGACAGGGCTGGCCGGGGGGTGCGTGAGGGCTGTTCTTGTTGTCGGCGCAAGCGGCAAGCACGGTGTCGAGTTCGCCCGCGATCATGCGCTTGAGAGTCACTGGATCAAGCCCCTGCTCAGCGGCGACTGTCTCAGGTTCGGTGCGGGCCCGCTCTACCTCCTGCGGGGACATCACGGCCACCGAACCGCGAGCGCGGGCCTTGTCGACTTCCGAGGCCAGAGCCTGAGCGACGACTTTCCGGTACTCGGCGACGTTGCCTCGGTTGCGGGCCATGTAGGTCGTTGCCGCGGTGCGCTCGGTGTGCGCCACGGGCCTCTGGTTGAGTTCGATGTAGGTGAGCCGTAGCAGGTCCAGCCGGACCGCCAGCGGCACCGGTTTTCCCTGCTCATCCAGGGTGTCCGAAGGAAGACCCCAGCGCCTGCCGAGCCGAAGGACGCATTCGCTGGTGGTGATCGGCCGCAGCCCCCGGCCGCCGTCCGCAGCCCCGGTATTGGCATAGCCGATCAGCAGTCGGTTGCCCCCAATGTGGGCTCGTGAGGCTGCGGTGAGTTCATGGAGGAGCACGTAGAGGCCGAAGGGGGTGTGCAGTTCATCGCGCGTCGAGATCTCTTCCGGCTTGCCCGGGATGCTGATCCACTCGGGGATGTCCGACAGGGCGAGGTTCATGTAGGCGCGTCGTCCCCGCCGGAGCTTGCGCAGGTCCACGATGGCCGTGCCGCCGTCCCCGCTGTAACCGTCTGCTCGGTGATGGGCCGCCGGGGTCTTGTGGATCACGTCCGGGTTCTCGCCTGTCATGGCTGCCAGCAGGATCGCGCCAGCTGCCGTCTCGTCCACGGTCAGATGGAGCCAGGACATGATCTCTTTGACAGTGCCGACCTTCTTCACCCAGGCCATGGGTTCGCTCTTGCCGGCGGTGAGCCCCACGGTCCTGACGTGGCGGGGAACGTCCGCGAATCGCTCCACCGAGTCCAGCAGCTCCAGACGCCGGGCCAGATCCAGGTCGTCGCCGGACACGACTTGCCCCTGCCGGAACCGCTGGAGAAGGTCCCGGTTCTCCCGGATCCGCCGGGCGGCCGCTCGTAGGTCTGTGCGGGCGGCATCCGCGATGCGCTTGAACTCCGCCCGGCTGTAGCTCTGCCGGCCGTTGCCACGTCTCACCCGCGGCAGTGCCGCCGCGATCCGCCCGGCGACGGCGTCGCTGACACCCTCGGTCCTCGCCAGCAGCCGCTTCAGTTCGCCCATCTCATCGGCTGCCTGCGCAAGGTGCTTGCGTCTGTCGTAGAAGGCATCGACATGTTCCGGGGTCAACTGCGGCACTGATCGAGGCGGCCAGCGCAAGGTCGCCAGATACCGGTCGAACTGCAGCAACGTCCGGTAGACCTTGTCCATCGAGTGCAGCGAGGCCAGTCCCGCTCCGGGAGCCGTGCGCTTGACGAAGGCGGATCCGAACGCATCCCTCAGCTCCGTGGGCATGCTCAGCTTCGACAAGTCGAAGTCCCGGTGCTCCTCACCATCCTGGCTGAAGCATCGCACCACCCAGCGTTCATCCGACCCGGTCAACCGGCCGCGTTCGGTCCTGGGTCCGCCGCCTGGAAAGGATGCTCGTCGGCCTCTGCCGCTCATGAGCTCTCTGCCAGCGGATCGGTGCGGACCCTCGGATGGCCGGTGAAGACATTCGCCATGAATACCTCCAAGGGAAAGCCGTCCGCGTGAGCCAGCAGAATCTCCACGTCCAGGCTCCGGAACGGCTCCAGGTAGACCTCTTTCGTCGTCTCGACCCGGCGATGCCCGATCATCGTCTGAACCAGATGCCAGGTGTCGCCGAACTGTTCCCGGAAGTCCATCCACTCCGTCTCGCTGAGATGTCCGAGCCGAGCGGCCTGCACCAGCTTGCCGATCGCGTACCACTTCAGCGCGAACGAGTGCCGCAGCATGTGGGCAGTGCACGAGAAATGCTCCAGGCCCAGCGCCGCAATCCGCTCGTTGGCGACGGCGAAGGTGTGCTCCCAGCCTCGCCCGTCCCTGGGCAGGCCGTCCTCGTTCAGCCAGAGAGCCACGGGCTCGAGTCCCTGATCTGTTCGACGGAACAGCCGAAGCCGGGTGCGCGGACCGACCTCGTTCCACAGTCTCTCCTCCACCCCGCCGCGGGCACCCTCCAGCGTCACAGCTTCGGTCCCGTGAACAGCGAGGACCAGGCGCTTCCCCTTCACCCGCTCGTAGCGACCTGCGGCCTGGGCTCGCCGGACCGCCGCCGCCCTGGGGCCCTCGATGTAGGAAAGCACCCCTTTCATGGCATCACCATCCCCGAGCACCCCGTAGGGCCCGCCGACGCTCCGTGGTCCGACCGGCTGCGCCGCGCCCGGCTCCGCCCCTCGGCGGCGCCCCGGCGCGCCGCGAACGCTTAACAGTCCCCTGTGGCCGGGCGGGCCCCGTCCCGCCCGGCCACAGAGCGCACGGCCCGTGCATCAAGCCCAGCATCCCGATCGTCTTCAGCCGAGGAGTCTCAATGATGAAGTCAAGCCGCTTGCGCGACTGGCAGCTCGGGGGTGAAGACCCGGTTGTCGCGCAGGAGAGCCCACAGGACGCTGGCCCGGCGCCGGGCCAGGGCGATGACGGCTTGTACGTGTTTGCAACCCTCGCCGCGCTTCTTGAGGTAGAAGTCCCGGTTCGGCCCCTCGCGCATCATGCTGGTCTGTGCGGACATGTAGAACACCCTGCGCAGGCGGCGGCTGTAGCGCTTTGGCCGGTGCATGTTGCCGGTCCGGCGGCCGGAGTCGCGCGGGACGGGCACCAGCCCGGCCGCCGAGGCGAGATGCCCGGCGTCGGCGTAGGCCGTGAGATCGCCGGCGGCGACGACGAACTCGGCGCCGAGGATCGGTCCCATGCCGGGCAGGGACTCGATGATCTCCGCCTGCGGATGGCTTCGGAACGTCTCGCGGATCTGCTGGTCGATCCGCTTCAGCCGGTCGTCCAGGGCCAGGATGTGCCCCGCCAGGTCGGCCACGATCTGAGCGGCGACGTTCTCGCCGGGCAGCGCAGTCTGCTGGGCCTGGGCCGCCTCCAAGGCGGTCGCTGCGACCGCGTCGGCGCCGCGCACGCTGCGGTTGGCCAGCCAGGCCGTCAGCCTTGCCCGGCCGCGACCGCGGATCGCGGCGGGCGTCTGGTAGCCCGTCAGCAGGACCAGCGCGCCCTTCTGCGAGCTGTAGTCGAAGGCCCGCTCCAGCGCGGGGAAGACGCCAGTCAGCGTGTCGCGAAGACGGTTGATCATCCGGACTCGGTCGGCCACCAGGTCGGAGCGGTGAGCGGTCAGCAGTGCGAGGTCGGCGGCCAGCTGGGCCGGCACGTCGATCGCCGCGAAGTCCCGGCGGTTGCGGGCGGTTTCGGCGATGACGTAGGCGTCGCGAGCGTCGGTCTTCGCCTCGCCCCGGTAAGCGCCCGACATGCGGTTGACCGTGCGGCCGGGCACGTAGACGGCCTGCTGGCCGTGGGCCGCGAGCAGGGCCAGCAGGAGTGCGGAGGACGTGCCGGAGATGTCCACCGCCCAGTGGACCTCGTCGGCCAGGTCCAGGATCTCGCCCATGGCGGTCAGGATCGCCGACTCGTCGTTGTCGACCTTCTTCGACCACAGCGTCGCACCGGTCTCATCGACCGCCGCCGCCCAGTGATGCCCCTTGCCCGCGTCGATGCCGGCCCAGGCATGGTCCCGTCGCTCGCTCACTCGCCCCTCCTCGCTCCGAACAGCATGCCGTCGGCCCGAGGAACACCCCGCTGTCATCTCCGTAAAAAGCGACCGAAGCGCACATCTCAATCAGCAGCCAGGGCGCCCCGGAGAGCCGGGCGGCCACTCCTCGGAAGCCACTGAAGGCAGAGAACCATAAGCCACACCCGGCCCTCCCGGGCCGCCTAACAACTTACGGAGAGCCATGTCCGAAGACTTCCGTCCCTGCACCGTGCAGCACCGCCGTTGCCAGCTGCTGCAAACCGTCTACGGGTTGGTGGCGCTGCTCGCCGGCTTCGGCATCCTGATGGAGCAGCCCGGCGGGGACAACGCCGGCACGATCCCTCTCGTCGCGCGCTACGACTACCACGAGCTGGTCACTGGGCCGCCTCTGCCACACCTCTTCCAGCGCCGGATCGGCTGGAAACGCGACGTCATCAGCACGAACACGCTCTACCAGCTACTCAACGACACTCTGGCCCGAGCCGCCCTCACCGACCAGACAGGCGAGCCCCTGCACTTCACGCCGCACGATTTCCGAAGGATCTTCGCTACCGAGGCCGTCGCCGGCGGACTGCCCGTCCATATCGCCGCCCGTTTGCTCGGCCATACCAGTACGAGCACCACGGAGGCATACCTGGCCGTCTTCCAGGAGGACCTGATCCGCTCCTACCGGGCCTTCCTCGACCAGCGGCGAGCGACACGCCCCGCGGAGGAATACCGCGAACCCACGGCCGATGAATGGCGGGAATCCAGGAACACTTCCACACCCGCAAGCTGGAGCTCGGCGACTGCGCACGGCCCTACGGAACCCCGTGCCAGCATGAGCACTCGTGCCTGCGCTGCCCGATGCTGCGGGTTTCCCCCAGACAGCGGCCCCGGCTGATCGAGATCATCCGCAACCTCGCCGAGCGCATCGCAGAAGCACGGGACAACGGCTGGCTCGGAGAAGTCCAAGGACTCCAGGTCAGCCTCACCAAGGCCAAGGAGAAGCTTGTCGCTCTCGACCGTAGTTTGCAGCGGACACGTGAGGTTGGCCAGGGCGGCCCTACCGACCTTGGCATGCCAGTAATCACCAGGCCGCAATGACGGCGCTGCCCAAGCCGGTGTCTTCCGATCCGGAGAGGCTACGCCAGGAAGTCCTGCCAAAAGGCCACAGTTGCTCTGGGGTTCCAGCCGTCAGGGGTGTGCGCGCTGAAGTCGTCGAATTCGTGGTTGATGTAATCGGCCAAGTCAGCGCCGTAGTAGATGATGTCGGTGCCCCAAATGGACATGACTGGATGCCCGTGGGAGCCGTGACCGGCAGGCAAGAAGCGGTGCGCGTACACGGGCACGAGCTTCGGCACCTGGTCCAGCATCAACGTAGTTTCTTTGTGCGCTTCATCCGCATCCGCAGGCCGCTGCCCCCACGTCGGATGCCAGTAGCCGTGCTGAACTGCTCCAAGGACGCCTTCGACCGGCCATTCAAGGTGTTCCCGAAGCTTCGCCGGATCCCCATGCCGCCAGTCGGGCCACGGGTTCTCCCACGTGTCCCCCTCCTCAGGCGGCTGCCTCACCGGAAGCCCCACAGCCAGAAATGCCCGATGGTCGTCGGAAAACTCGAAGCCGTACTCCTCCTCGATGCGGCGGAACTCGGCATCGGTCAATCCGGGCTCAATCTCACAGCAGTCGGCGGCGGCGAGCAGGCGCGCGGCCTCCAGCCCTAGCTTCACTCCCTCGGGCGTCATCACCCTCGAACAGTAACCTCCCTGACCTGGGGTGATGCCAACCAATTTCGGATTCACACCGCACGAGCAAGGGCAGGTTCGGCTTCCTGCGGCCCGTAGTCCGGATAATCGTCGGTCATGGCCTTGAACGCCACCGACGGACGGCGCAGCAGATCGGTCGCCACCTGTGCGGCGACCTGTTCATCGGCGACCAGGTCGTGCACGGCCTCGACCTTCTCCTGCGCCGTCTCCGGGCCCGACCCGTGGTAGCCCACCCGCCGCCAGGACGTCTCCGGCGTCCACCGCCGCCTGCCCGTCCGCTCACCCACGGGCGGATTCTTGATCGCCTCCCACCGTTCCTCGTCATCAGAGATCGCGGCCAGAGTCTGGGGGGTGCTGAACGCCACTTCAGGGCATCGGTGCTGCTCAGGCCACCGGCTGGCCACCCACCGGTACGACTTCAGGGTGTTGTAGGGAACGTCGATGTCCTCCGACAGACGGTGCAGCCACGCCGACACCCCAAACAGGTCATCGCCCGCGGACCGGCCGCCGTGATCCTGCATCGGGCACACCTCCAGAGCCCTGTCGCCGATGATGAACTGACTCTTCGACAACTTCTCGACTGCATCACTCAGCCGTGCCACGATCCGCTCGTACCGGTCCACGCTGACGCTGCCGACCATCTCCGAACTGGTTACCACAACCCACCCCCTGCCGGGCCGGAGCACGGCGCCCGTGGCCGTGAAGAGGAACCCCGACCCACCCGGTACCGGCAGAATGCGCCCGCCGACCCCTCCCGCAAAGGCGTACCGACACGGAACGCGGAGCACCCGAACGCTCTCCGCAAAGCCCGCTGCCGGACCCCTGCGAACGGAGAGCCGTGTGGGTACAGAGCCCTCCACCGTGGCGCTCAACCCAACTGGGGCTCCGCCGTACATACGCCGCGGTGGAGGGCGCGGTCCCCACTGTGCTCTGCGTTCGCAGGGGCCGGGCGACGGTCAGTTCTCGGTGCGGTAGGCCGTCACCGTGTGGTCGGAATCCGTGAGGGCGATGCCGACATACCCGTCGCTGAAGTACGGCGCGATGCCGGGCTGGTCTTCTTTGTCTGCGCCGGTGGTGGAGTCCAGGACGACAGGGCCGTTTTCCGTGGTCCCGTAGACCAGGCCCGCGCGCACCAGCGTGACCTCGGGGGCCACCCGGTTGCCCGACTTGTCGGGGAGCGTCCACCGCGCCTTGCCGGTCTGGGTGTCGTAGGCGGTCACCGCGTCCGCGCCGGCGCAGATCGTCGTGGAGCGGCCGTCATAGTCGCAGCTGTCGGCCTTCATAATCCCGTCGTAGGTTTCGATGCGCTTGCTGCTCGCAGCTTCGAGCAGGACAGACCCGTCCCTGCTGTCCTCACTGCTCAAATACCCGCCCACGATGACGGTGCCGGGGCTCGCCGCATTCAGCGTCTCGGCGGAAACGTCGTCGATGGCCCACTTCTGGCTCCCGTCGGCCGGATTTAGCCCCACCGGGCGCCTGTCGCCGTCCGCGTCGTCTCGCAAGGCCACCAACTTCCCCGCGGCCAGGACCGCCCCTGCGGCGTACGTCCCTGGCGCCGTCCACACCTTCTGGTGGCTGTCCACGTTCACGCCAAAGAGCCTTCCCTGGGCGTACAGCGCCACGGTGTCCCCGTAGAGCCCGACGACCTCGGTATCCTCCTCCTTCACGTCCAGGGCGTACTCCATCTCTCCCAAAGGGATCCGCGCCGACCATGCCATGGCAGCCGTGTCCGTGTCTGCCACGAGGAGCTCAACCTCGTGGTGCCCCTTGGTGGTGCCCGAGCCGGGCACCTTGGTGACCACGCTGCTCATGGCCAAGGTCTCGCCTTTGGACTCCGCGATGACCGGCCGCCGCGCGGGGTTCGAGCCGACCGTCAACCCCAAGTCGTCCATGGTGGTAAGGGGTTCGTGCTTGGGCGTGAGCAGCACCGGGGCCGCCTTCCGCAAGCCGCTGGCGATCTCCATGCCGTCGGGGCGGGCGATGTAGGCCATGCCTCTGTGCAGGGCGAGGGGCAGCGGATGCTGCAGCCCTCCGATGGAAATGTTGCCGGCCCCTGCGGACTCGGGCAGGGCGACGGCCTTTCCCGTCGAGAAGTGCACTGGTGCCTTCACTTCACGCATCGCGGGGCCCTGGGTGCCGGCCGGGTCGCGCGGATCCCCGCCGCGCGCAGCTCCCTTGTCGTCTCCGTCCGAGCCGCCGCACCCTGCCACGAGCATGAGGGCGACTGCAGCAGCCAGTCCCCCCGTTCGCATAGACCTGCGCTTCATACAGTTCCCCCTCTAGTGATCATCGCGGGACGAGGATAGCCACTCATGGGCACGCGGGGCTGCGGAACCAGACCGCCGTTGGCCGAACTTGAGCGCCAGGTGCTCGCTACCAGCGCAGCCGGTCATCGGGTGGAGAGGGGGCCTTTCACCCAAGCGGTGCGGCATCGGCCGACAGCTCCCGGGCCGTAGCCAAAAAGGGTGTTAGTCCGCCTGGTCCTGCTTCAGGAAGCCCATGGCGTGGCGTCCTGAGTCGACGTCGATGAGGAGCCCGCTCTCAGAGATGCTGAGGCCGAAGGCTTTGTTCATAAACGCCTTCCACTCGCGGTCGCTTATCTCTTCACTCACGGGCTCATCCGGCTGTACAGGTTCAAAGATGGGTTCTGAGATCCCCCACGCAGCGCGTTGTGTATTTGTATTTCAATGTGTAATGTGATTGCACGTCGGGTCCGGCGGCACCGCCCCAGACCTGGACCACCCCCCTTTTCTTCCCCCAGCTCAGGAGACGACTGTGCCCACCCGTGTCGTGACCCGCACCCCGACCGCCGCGTGCCCAACGAGCGCGGCCTCCAGACCCGCCAGAAGCTGATGGACGCGACGATCGAGCTCCTCGCCACCCGGTCCTACCGCGACATCAAGGTGATGGACATCGCCCACGTGGTGGGCACGTCGCCCGCGACGTTCTACCAGTACTTCCCCGACATCGAGGGCGTCGTCCTTGAAGCGTCCCGGCTCCTGGCCGAGGAGACGAACGCGGCGCTCGACGGCTTCGAGGACGGCTCCTGGTCCTCGGACGGACTGCCCGGCGCCACCCGGCTCGTCGACGCCGTACTCGACGGCTGGAGCGGTCACCTCCCGGTCATGCGGGTGCTGACCGCCGTCGCGGCCGAGCGGGACCCCCGCTTCGTCAAGGCGTACTTCGCGGCCACCAGGCCCGTCGTCCGGGCCCTGACGGCGGCCGCCCAGACGACCACGCCCAACGGCGAGGGCAAGGAACTGGTCCACGCCCTCGTGTCCGGGCTGACCGCCGCCGCCGGACACGAGAACGCCGGAAGCGTCCAGGGGCTGACCAAGCGCCAGCGACGCCGGGGACTCGCCCGCCTCGTCCACGCCGCCGTGACCACCGCCGACGCCTAGAAGCCACCCTCCGCCACCAGCCCGGCCGCAACCCCAGGGGAACACCGTGATCCAGCCAGCCTCTCTCGCCATCGGCTTCGGCCTCGGCGTCCCGATCCGCGCCCTTGCTCTGCGCATCCGGCCGCGCCACCCCTTGCTCCCCCTCTCGGTCGCCTCGCCAGGCCCCGAACTCGTCACCGCCCTGTCTGCGGCCGTCGCCGAGCGGTACCCGAACCTCGGCGGGTTCGGGTACGCCACCGTCAGCGTCTTCGAGCGCAACGCACCGGAGAACACGGTGCACCTCTACCCCGTGCGCGGCCCCCACCGGGGCGCCATACGCCTGGACCCCAGCGATCCAAGCAGCCCTGGCGGCCGCGCCGCCCGGCTGCTGGCCGAGATGAGCCTGCCTCACGTCGGCGTCCTGGTCATCCCTCTCGCCCCGCGCTGAACCGGCTCGCCACCCCGGCTCGCTCCTGGGCGGCGCCCGAGCGGCCTTGGTGCCTGCCGGCCACTGCAGGCCGCCCCTTCCCATCACCGATCCCCGACCCGTCAGCGAGGAACCGTGACCACCCCTTCCCGCCAGATGTTCAAGTACGGAGGCTGGTTGGTCGACGTCGACCGGGCCATGCGCCTCCTGGACGAGCACCCCCGAGCCGTCGAGCAGACCCCCGTGGCCGACTGGTCGGCCGCCTACCACCTGACCTGCTCAGGCCGGAGTACGACGGCCCGTCCTGGTGCCCGATCTTCGGCCCGGACCAGTCCCATTTCAACGTCGAACACGCCATGCGCACCGACCTCGACCAGCCGTTGATCATCGCCACCCTGGAGTTCGACAGTGGCCCGACTCGCCTGCTGATCGACGGAGTGCACCGCATGTACCGGGCGACGGCCGAAGGCCGCCAGACCCTCCCGCGCACGTCCTGACCGTCGCCGAGACCGCGACGATCCGCGCGCACTGACGCCACCCTCCTCCACACGGGAGTCCCCCTTGACCTCCATCGGCACCGCCCGTCACTTCCAGCCCCACGGCACGCCCGGCCACGTATGCCGCGACCACAACCGGGCGGTCCTGGCCCCCGCCGTCGCCGTCGAGGCCCTCCGCCAGGGCCTAGGGCCCGACCTGACCGACACCCAGCTCGACCAGTGCGCGGAGATCGCCGAGCGCAACCCGCTGTCCGACACCTCCCGCGCCGCCGTCCGTGCCGCGCTGGAGCCCGCGTTGTCCGTGCGCAACTCCCCCGCGACCGCGCACCATCGGCTGTTCACCCTGGTTCCCGGGCACCCGGTGCGGGTCCGCGTCGGCGACGCCGAGTACTTCCTGGTCCCCATCCCCATCACGCTGTGACCCGCCGCCCGCACACGCGGCGGGCGGCCCGAATCAGACATCCCTCACCAACGCGCCCGGCCCCGGCCGGGCGCGTTTTGGCATGATCCCTCTCGACCGAGATCCGGTACCTGACAGGGGGAACCATGTCCATGCGCCTGCGCCACGCCCTTCCGACCGTGCTCCTGGCCGGCGCAGTCCTGGTCTCCGGCTGCGCCGACTCCGACAGCGAGCCCAAGGCCGATGGCAAGCCGACGAACAGCGCCCCGGGGGCCCGGCCTTCGCCCTCCACGGTGCTGCCGGACGGCATCGTGAAGCCGGGAACCGCGCAGCCGGTCGGCGACGGGGCATGGACGGTGACGCTGCAGGGCTTCGAGCGGCTGCCGGCCGGGGCCGTGCCCGGCGTGCTGGCCGGCTCGAGCGCGTACACGGCGCGGGTGACCGTGGCCAACCAGCGGGCACAGGTCGCAACCGCGCCGCGGACCGCCGTCACCGTCCGCTACGGAGCTCTCGGCCGCACCGCTGCCGAGGCCACCGATAGCAGCACGACCTCCGCCAAGGACGAACCGCAGCAGGTGCGCCCCAACGGGTCCGTCGACAGGGACGTGAAGGTGGTGCTCCCCGACCAGGCCCAGGGCCTGCCGGTCACGGTGACCGTGGAAGCAACCGAGGAGGGGTTGGCCGAGCCGGAACTGCTGTTCTTCGAAGGCGCCCTGCCGGGCGGTGCCGCCGCCTCCCCGGACGCCCAGGCGCCGCAGGGTGCGCCGGCCCGGCAGCCGGTCATGCCGCTTGGGCAGTGGAACGGCCACGTGCGCGTGGGCAAGGTGACGGTGAGCGGCGAAGGAGCCGCGCGCACCGGGAGCCTGGAACTCAGCGTGGTCAACCGCTCCGGCGACCCGATGCCCGGCCTGGGCACCACCCTGCGGATCCTGACCGGCCAGGACCTGCACCTGGCCGCCACCGTCCGTCCGGTGTTCGGGTACCGCGACGCCGCGATCGCCCCGTACCGCACCGCCACGCAGAGCGTCTCCTTCCGCGCCCCAGAGGCGGCCGTCGGCGGCCCGGTGACGGTGGAGGCCGTCGACGCGGGCGGCTCAAGGATCACCTTCGAGGGCACGCTCGGCTGAAGGAGGTCACAAAGGTTTCGGGCGGAGTGTCACACCGGCGGCCCGCGCCATACCTGTAGCAGGTGAACGGCGCTTCCTCCGACCCGAAACAGGACCCCCTTCACGGCCCCTCGCCTCCTGGCCGCCAACCTCGTGCTCACCGGCGCGGTCTCCGCCTGCGGCCCACTCTCCGCCCTCGTCTCCACCGCCGAGGCCGCCCCCGCCCAGGGCGCCGTCGAGCTGTCGCGGGCTTCCTGCCCGGGGGCCCGCTCCGGCCTCGCTGAGGCGGACCAGCGATTAGGCCGACTACACAGCCCCTGCCGTTCGACGCAGATCGTGAGTGGTGGGCCGATGTTCTTCGGGAGGCGGTCCCCCTCCGGTACGCGGCGCGGGCCGCGTTGGCCCGCCGTCCCTCCTCGGGTGCCGCACGGGCCGCGGCCGAGGCGCAGCTGCAGATCCGGGAGCGGGCTCGGGGAGGGTGGCTGCGCTGGGGCGTGCTCTCCGCTGGCCGGCTGCGCCCTGCAGGCGTGCTGCGCCAGGCGGGCGTCTTCGATCCCGGGCAGAACGCGGTGGGGCGGTGGTTCTGCCGGATGGTGTGGGGACGTCGTGCTCCCCTGTGTATCTGGACGCTCGCGGGCCTTGAGCTTCCGCGTCCCCTACAGGTCGGCCGGGCTGCTGTGTTCACCGCTACCGCCTTCGCCGCACTGGGCCCTGTGACGTCGGTGCTGCCGACGTCCGCCCGTCTACTTGCGGCCGGTGCGCTCGGCGCGGCTGTGGCAGCAGGACTGCCTGCTGCCATCCGGCACCGCACCCGGCGCCGGGTGCGCGTGGTGAAGGATGTCGAGACGTACGCGGCGGTCTTCTTCCGGCTGCTGGCCAGCGAGCAGCAGTTGCGCATGCTCGCCGGGCGCAGCGGGCGCTCCAAGCTGACCCGGGCGTCGGCGGTGTTGCCGCGGCTGCTGTGCGACACGGCCGGGTTGGTGCCCTTAGCGGCGGGGGATCCGGAGGCGCGTGAACTCCTCCTCGGCTACGAGCAGTCGGTCGCGCTTTTGGTCAACCAGGCCGTCGCGGTGGAGCGGCAGGAGGATGCGGTCGAGTCGGCGATCCGTGACGACCACGCGTTCGCGGAGCCGACCGGGCCTGCGCTACCGGACGGGCTGCTGCCCCGGGCCTGCCTCGGGGAGCTGGGACAGGGACTGCATCATGCCCGGGAAGTCCTGGGCGGCGCTGATGCCGACGCGAGAAGCGGAGAGATACATGAGTGAGCACCAGCGCGACCGGTCGGCTTCATGGCGGGAGGCCCATCCGGAGGCCTTCGCGGAGCTGAAACGCACCTGGGGGGTAATCGGGCACAGCAGTGTCCTCATGGTGCTCAGTCTGAGCCTGATCGGCACGTCGCTGACCGTGGGCTACCTGCATCTGTCGGGGTGGCTGGAGGCCTCGGTGCGCCTTGGGGCGAGCCTGGCGGCGGTCGGCTGCGGCGTGGTCGGCCTGTGGCGGCTGGTCCGTGCCCTGTTCCGGTCAGTGCGGGCGGTCATCCGTACGGGCCGTCGCGGAGCCGACCGCGAGACGCATGTCGCGGCTGCCGAGGACAACCTGCCCGAGGCCACGCCGGCTGCGGGATCCTGAACGGAAGGGGAGCCGTGTTCCGGTTCGAGAGCTTCGCCGTCGGGTTCGTCGTCGGTGCCGTGGCCTGGTGCGTGCCGTACGTGCGCAGCCGGGGCGGGCGCGGGGCCTCCAGGGGGCTCGGTCCCTGGCGTCGCAGACGGCCTCCCACTCGGCGAAGGTGAGGCGCCGTTCAGGTACGTGCCCGCCCGTGCGCGCGCGGAGAACCTGGCCTGGCGGCAGGCGCTCTGCGCGCATGGGGATCGCTCAGCTGCTGGTGTTCGCGGCGACTTCGGGTAGGGCCAGCGGTTAGGACGTCGCGGTGGGTCCCCCGGGGCCGAGAATGACGGGCAGTTCCCGCGGTGCACGGAATCGGAACGTGGTCGTCCAGCGGACATCCTCGGGAGCGGAGGCGAGCCGTAGCCCGGGCAAACGGCGCAGCAGGGCGTTGAGGGCGAGGGTGATTTGGGTGCGTGCCAAGGAAGCACCAAGGCAGTAGTGGAGGCCGTGGCCGAGGGCCAGGTGGTCCTTGTCCAGGCGGTGGATGTCGAACCGGTCGGGCTGCGGGTATCGGGCCGGGTCTCGGTGTGCGGATGCGAGCGAGAAGAGCACCGTGTCGCCTGCGGGGATACGGACCTCGCCGACGTCGACCGGCTCCGTCGGGAAGCGGCGGATGGCGCTCAGATTCGGATGGGCGTATCGGAGCAGTTCCTCGACGGCGGCGGGCAGCAGTTCGGGCTTCTCCCGCAGCTCGGACAGCTGGTCAGGGTGGTCCAGGAGCGTCATCACGGCGTTGCTGATCTGGTGCTGGACATTCTCGCTGCCGGCACCCAGGATCAGGAACGCCAAGGAGACCAGCTCGTCTTCCGTGAGCCGATCCTCTTCGTCACGGGCCGCGATGAGACCCGACAGGATGTCGTTTCCGGGGTTTGCTCGGCGACTGGCTACGAGGTCGACGAGGTACCGGTGGATGCTGCCGATCGATTGGACCAGCTCCTCCCCGCTGGTGGGCGTGAGCATGCCGGATATCCACTCCGAGAACGGTCCCTGCTCCTCGGCCGGTATGACGAACAGGTCTCCGATGACCTTCAAGGGGAGTGGCTTGGCGAACTCGGCCACCAGGTCGGCCGGCCCGTCGGTTTCCAGGCGTCCGAGGAGCTGGCGCACGAAGGTGTCCACCGCGCGCTGGATGTGATTCCGCATGCCGTCGACGTGCCGCGGGGTGAACCCTTGTGCGACCAGGCGGCGCAGCCGCAGATGGTCGCCCGCGTCCAAGTTGAGGAGGTTGGCATCCAGAGCCGGAGGGAGCGAGAAGCCCTTGAACCCGGAACCAGAGTGCTGCTTGTCGACCGAGAAGCGGGGGTCCGCCAAGCCGCGCCGCACGTCGCATTCGCGCGTGATGAGCCACACGGGCGACCCGTCGGGGAGGGCGATCCGGTGGGCCGGCCCCTTCTCCCTCAACTGCGCGAACACGGCGTGCGGGTCGGCTTGGAAGTCGGGCCCGAAGGGCTGGGCAAGAGGCGTGCTGGAGTCGTGGGTCATGCGTTTTTCCTCGCGAACTGGGTCTGCGGCGTCGTATCGGTCAGGTCGAGCGGTTGCTTCGTCGGATGGCCGCCGGCGTCGGTCAGGCCCGGGAGAGGCGGCGCCGCACCTTACGGAAGGCAAGCCCGAATACCGGCAGGGTGAGACCGATGAAGAGGAAGACGATGGCGATGCCGGACAGCGAGGGAGAAAGCCTCTCCTCCACCCCGAGCGACCACGGGCTGCCGGCGGTGTAGGCGAGGAGGTAGCCGCCCTTGGATGCGGTGTAGCCGATGCCAGCGACGGCGGCGGTTGCGGACGATCCGTAGCCGAAGGAGCTCCATGGGCGTTCGGGCCAGTTGAGGTTGGCGCTCTTGCCGCACATGAACGCCAGCTCGCAGCAGGTCAGGAACACATAGCCGAGGTAGACAAGCAGGTAGACGCGGACCGGCACGTTCGCGGCGAACGCCGTCGTGAACTCGACTCCGGGTGTGTTTGCCTTGAGCCAGAGCGGGATCATCACCAGGAGAACGATGGAGGCCACGGTGGCGCGCTGGTAGATCGCCGTCCTGAGGTATTCCGGGTCGTAGGCGATGTCGACCATGGTGAGCTGGAGGCTGGCGCACCAGAGGATGGCGCAGATGTGGGCGATCAACTTGGCGACGTTGTCGACGCCGGTCAGCTCCTCCGCCCACGAGGCGACGGCGGGGATGGCAAAGGCCACTCCGACTGTGCAGATGCCGAAGGCGGTGGTGATGCACCGGTTGGCGACGGTGGGCGTCGTGCGGGCCCGGTACAGGCAGGCTGCGGTCACCACCGCTCCCAGAACGGCGCACACGCCGAATATGAGGCCATCGAGCGGTGTGGAGCTGCTGGTGCTGTTCACCGGGGGTTAAAGCCCTTCCAGGGAGTCGGCGGCGTACTTCGCGGCCTCCTCCATACTGCGACGCCGGCGGTGGCGACGGTTGACATCCCCGGAGTCGGACTCGGCATCGATCACCGTCGCGGGGACGTCGTGAGCGAGGCCGAGTTGGCTCCGACGCTCGCGGAGATGTTTCAGGAGCGCGTCGAGATCGGCTGGTGAGAGGCCATCGAGATGTCTGACTACATCACGGGCCTTGGGGTTGCCCTCTATGACCGAAAGCACATCGAACTCGTCCCAGCCCGGCAGGAGAAACGGGGCGGGGGCGCCGAGCACGGTTGCGAGGGCACAGATGGTGTCGAGCGTGGGGTTCTTGTCGTCACCACGCCGCAGTTTGGATAGCTGACCCTTGGAACCGCCACGGCTATGACCTGGTAGCGCGCGGATCTCAGCCGACAGCGTCTGGTTGGAGGGAGGCTCTCCGTCAGGTCCTGGGCGTCGGCGCAGGAGGAAGGTGAGCTTGGCGGCGAGAGTCAGCATTGGTACCGATCAATATCAGTGAGTGAAGGCCGCCCGCATCCCATTGTTGAGAATTTCACCAACGCCGTCTCCGTGCAGCAGCCCCTCGTACACCGATCACTTTAGTTGACAGTTGGGGCGACGGGTGTAGATGATCGGATCGTCTTTCTTCGGTCAACTTGCGTCGAAGGTGCATGTTTTGGTGTACGCCGTCTGCGGGCGGCACTGCGAGCAGGGGGAAGCATGATGCAGCACGCCGTTTTTCTGCCGGCGCTCCCGTCGGCCGACCTGACGCGAAACACCATGCCCGCCCATCGGCCCGACAGCGGCCGGGCCAGCCTCCTGTGCGTCGCCCAGACCTACTTGGCCCCGGAGCGGAACCGGACGCGACGCGTCCCTGCGCGCCGCCTCCCAACCGGCAGCGGCACCGGCCTGCAAGGCCGCCGCGGAACAGCCGTGACGTACCGCCATGGCGGACCGCTGCTTCGCCGAGCCTCGCTGCGGCTAAAAGCGCGTGCCACCGGCCCCTGTCTCGTTTTGGGCTCATGACCCCGCTGACGTCCGCCCGCCCGGGCCCGTCACTGCGATGTCGTCGAACGCCACAAACCACTCTTTCGACCACAACACATGCGGGGATATGCCAGTGGCACACCTGATTCAGACCGACATACGCCGCGCGGGTCTCGCTCTCGCCGCCGGCTCCGCCGCGGTTGCGGTGCTGGTCGGCTGCACCAGCGGGTCGGCCGAGAAGAAGCCCTCGACGAAGGCTTCCGCCTCGCCGTCCGCAAGCGCAGACCCGCAGGCCGCCGCGAAAGCAGAAGTGGCCGCGGTCTACCGGAGCTACTGGGATGCCCAGATCGCGGCCTTCGCGAAGGCGGATGTCCGCGACACGGGCCTGGAGAAGTATGCCTTCGACGAGGCCTACAGCAAGACCCTCGCGGACGTGGCCACGATGAAGGTGAACGGAAGCGTGATGACGGGGAAGCCGCAGATCACGCCCGAGGTGACGGCAGTGAGTCTCGACCAGGACCCGAAGAAGGCCTCCATCAGCGACTGCGTCGATGTCAGGAACTGGAAGGTCGTCGACCCGAAGACGGGCAAGGAATTCCCCTTGCCGCCCGAGCGTCTGAAGCGCTTCGTCACGAAGTTCGAGGCGCGCACCGTCGGTGGCGAGTGGAAGATCGTCTCCGTCGAGCAGCAGGACCGCGCATGCTGAGATCACGCGCCTTGCCGGCAGTCTTCATCGGCTTCCTCGCGGTCATAGCGGTCCTGATCCAGCCGACGACCCCCGCCTGGGCTGATGGCGACCCCGATGTCGGTCACTGTAATTCGTGGGTGTGCAGCGGTGTCACCGTGCCCGGAAAGCCTCCCACCGGCGGTGGCGGCGGTGGCGGAGGTGGCGGCGGAGGTGGGGGTCAGGATGGCAAGACCTGCGGCACCGGCGCCACGCACTCAGGTCCTTGGCCGTGCGAGATCCCAGGCATCGGGCGGTTCGATGAGAACCGCCAGTGCTACATCGGTCTCGCCAACCCCCAGCCGGCCAAGTCCGACCCGATCTGGCAGGGACACACTGACGGCGCGATCTACTACTACGCCTGCCTGTCGCAAACCAACGGGCTGCCCAACGAGCAGAACGGCGGCTTCATGGCGTGGCACGCCACGGACCCCCTGGGAACAGGCCCGTCGGCAGCCGAGCTCGCCCAGCAGGCCTTCAGCCGGATGCGCCTGAACGGGGCGCAGATCGGCTCCGCTCCGCCAGCCGGCTCAGAGGGGCTCGTCGGACTCCCCGTGTGGCTGTGGACCACTCAGTCCCCGCAGACCTGGGGACCGCAGACGATGACGGTGTCCGCCGGCGGCCTGTCCGTCACGGTGACAGCCAAGGTGAAGAACATCGGCTGGTCCATGGGCGACGGCACCACCGTGAACTGCACCAAGCCCGGAACCCCGTACCAGAAGGGCTACGGCAAGGCGGACTCCCCGGACTGCGGGCACCGCTACACGAAGGTCGGCAACTTCACGATCACGGCCACCAGCACGTGGACGGTGGACTGGACCGCCACCAACGGCGAGACCGGCACGCTGGCGGACACCACCCGCACCTCCACGACCACGGCTCGCATCGGCGAGTTGCAGGTCGTCAACTAGCTCGAGGAACGGCACAAGACGATGGCAACGACGATCACATCCAGGAAGTCCAAGGGATCCGAGCAGCAGGCCGCTCCGACCGGTCCGCTGCCGATCACCCAGGAGGCACCGCGGCGCCGCCGCCGGCCCGTCGTGGTGGGCGCCGGCCTGGCGCTGGCGGCTGTCGGCGCGCTCGTGGCGGTCTGGCAGGTCAACGAGGCCGGCAACCGGGTTGCCGTCATTGCGGTGGCCCACGATGTCAAGGCCGGCGAGGTCGTCAAGGCCAGTGACCTCGTGGCCGCCGAGGTCGCTCCCGACCCGGCCCTCAATCCGGTGCCCGTGAGCCGGAGCAAGGAGATCGTGGGCAAGACCGCAGCCGCCGATCTCCCCAAGGGCACGCTCGTCACCGGAGCCTCGGTCAGCGAGGGCGCCAACGTGGCAAAGGGCCGTGACACCGTCGGGCTCCTGGCCAAGCCCGGTCAGCTCCCGGCCCAGAGGCTGCGGGCGGGGTATGCCGTGATGGTCGTCAACACGCCGCAGGACAACGCTGACCCGACGAAGAGCGGCCAGAAGCTGGCAACGCCGGACAGCATCAGCGCCGTCGTCGTCGGCGTGTCCGCTCCCGACGCGAACGGAGCGCAGGTCGTCGATGTGGCCGTCGCCCCCACGGACAGCGCCCCGCTGGCCACCTGGGCTGCTCGCGGCAGTGCGGCGATCGTGCTGAAGGCGAGGAACTGATGGCCGTCATCGCGCTCGTGTCAGGAAAGTCGAGCGGCGTCACCTGCTCGGCTCTCGCCCTGGCTCTGGCCTCCCCCAGGCCGTCCCTGCTCGTTGAAGCTGACCCGGCCGGCGGTACTGTCCGTGCCGGGTACCTCGCCGGCGAGGGCAGCGCCGCGTTCGGCATGCACCGGCTGGCTGCCGCCGACCGGCAGTCCACCCTGGCCCGGGAGTTCGCCCAGCACTTCGTCAGCCTGGACCGGGACCACACCGGCAACCGGATGCTGCTCCCGGGCCTGACCGATCCCTCGCAGGCCCCTTCGCTCGCGCGGACCTGGGACCAAATCGCCACGCTCCTGGGCGTCATGGACCAGAGCGGCTACGACGTGATCATCGACGCCGGACGGATCATCGCCGAGTCGGAGACCCGCCTGAGCACCACCGCCTACCCGACGCCGATGCTGCGCCGAGCCGACGCTGTTCTGCTCGTCGTACGGACCACGCAGGCGTCGATCACTTCCGCAGCGCCTGCCGTGCGGATTTTGCGCGAGGAACTGTCCCACAACGGCACCGGGGCCGACGCCCTTGGCCTGCTCCTCATCGAGGAGGGGTCCTTCTCTTCCAGCAATGTGCAGCAGGAGCTACAGACCCCGGTCATCGGCATGCTCGCCTGGGACCCCGACACCGCCGACGTATTCACCCACGGCAACTACAAGAGGACACCGAAGGCACTGCTGCGCTCGGCCCGGACCGCGCTCGAGGGCCCCATCAACGAACTCGTCACCAGGCGCAGGGTCCAACTGCGGCTTGCCGGAGTGCCTGCGGTGGCAGGGAGGGCCTCATGACCAGCACCCGACCGGAGACCCCGGCGATTCCTAACCTTGAGCACCTCTTCGTCCAGGCGCTGAACCAGACACCCGCTCCGGCACCGAAGCTCACCGCCGTGCCCGGTCCGGCCGCCGCGCCCACAGCCCTCCCGGTGCCCTCGGCATCGGCGCTGGACGGAGCCACCCCTGGCACCCTGCCCGTCGGACACGAGGTCATCACCGAACTCCGCGGCCGGGCCAGCGTCCGGATCGGCGAGGCCGCTGCGGCCGAGGCCGGAATGAGCGATCAGGACCGCCGCCAGCGGGGACAGTCGATCATCAACGAGGTCGTCTCCCAGTGGGCGACGAAGTACGCCGCCACAGCCACACCCCTGTCCTCTGCCCAGGAAGCCCGGCTCAAGAAGGCGGTGTTCGACGAGCTCTTCAGGGCCGGCCGGCTCCAGCCGCTGCTGGACGACCCGAACGTCGAGAACATCATCATCAACGGGGACCAAGTGCGGGTCGACTACGCCGACCGCCCTTCCCGAAGGTGGGATCCTGTCGCGGCCAACGACAAGGACCTCATCGGGCTGATCAACCACATCTCCCGCATGCAGGGTCAGGGCGAGAGGGCCCTCACCCCGGCCACCCCGAATCTGAACATGCGCCTTGCCGACGGCTCCCGTCTGGCCGCCTCGGCCTGGGTCACGCCCAGCCCGCAGGTCGTCATCCGCCGACACCGCACGCGCGGGCAGAGCCTGGACGACCTCGTGCGCTGGGGCACTATCGACACAACCCTCGCCCACTTCCTGCGCGCCGCGGTCAAGGCCCGCCAGAACATCGTCGTCGTCGGATCCCAGGGAGTTGGAAAAACGTCACTGCTGAGGGCCATGGCCCGTGAGATCCCCCGCAACGAACGAGTCGGCACCCTGGAGAGCGAGTACGAGCTCTACCTCCACGAGGACCCCGAGGGGCCGGAAGTCGTCGCCTACGAGGGACGCGAATCCAACGGCGAGCGCGGCCCCGACGGCAAGCTCCAGGGCGAACTGACCCTGTCCGATCTCTTCCCGCAGCTGCTGCGTATGAGCCTGCGGCGGGTCATGGTCGGCGAGGTGCGCTCCAAAGAAGTCGTGCCCATGCTGCACGCCATGAACGAAGGCGAAGGCGGCAGCATGGCGACGTTGCACGCCCGCAGCCCGCAGCTGTCCATCGAACGCCTGGCCACGCTCTGCCTGGAGGCCGGCATCGGCATGACCGAGGCACTGGCCTACCGGCTCATCGCCCAGGCCATCAACCTGGTCGTGTACGTGCGCCTGGTCGACGAGACCGAGCTCGTCGGACCGGACGGCAAGACGGGCCGTAAGCACAGGTTTGTCAGCCACGTTATGGAGATCACCGGCATCGGTGAGGGCGGACGTCCCAGCCACCAGATGGTCTTCGCCCCCCGTGACGAGGACGGCCGCCGGGAGGCCCGGGCGGTGCCGCACGGCAACATCTCGCAGGGCCGCCTGGAAGACATGGTTCGCGCCGGCCTCGACCGCAGGATCCTGCACAACCGGTGGGGGACCTGGGGCGCACCGCTGAACACGGTGATGCCGCTGTGAGGCTCACACTCTCATCCCTGGTCGCAGCCCTCGCCGGCCTCGCCGCCACAGGGGGGCTCGCGCTCGCCGTCGCCGGCGGCATCGGCTGGGCCCCCTCCGCTACGGTACGGCGTCGCAGCCGTACCGAGCAGAAGCTCCGAGCCTTCTTCGGCAAGGACCCCCGGTCCAAGACCGCCTGGTGGGCGCAGGGCAGCTTCCGGCTGGGCGCGGCCGTCCTCGTCGGCATGGGGGTATGGCTGTTCACGGGCTGGCCCATGGGCGGCCTGATCACCGTTGCCGTCGTTGTCGGCCTGCCCTGGCTGCTCAACACGAGCGGATCGGGCAAGGCACAGATCGCGAAACTGGAGGGCGTCGAGGAGTGGGTGCGGCGCATGTCCGACATCCACACCGTGGGTGTCAGCCTGGAGGCGTCCGTCCAGCGCAGTCTGGAGACCGTCCCGAAGGCGATCAAGGACGACGTCACCCTCCTGGTGTCGCGCCTGACTGCCGGTTGGCTGCCCCAGGACGCCTACCGCGCCTTCGCCGACGACCTCAACGACGCCACCGTCGACGAAGTCGTCGCCCTGCTCATCCTCCACGTCGAGGACCGCGGAGCCGGCCTGAGCCGGGCCATGCGGGAACTCGCCGAAGCGCTCAGCCACGAGGTGCTCATGCGCCGTGAGGTGGAGGCCGACCGGCAGAAGCCCAGGACCAACGACCGGTGGGTGACCATTTTCTGCCTCGGCATCTTCGGGATGACGATGCTCTCCGGCGGATACGTCGAGCCCTACAACACGGTGATGGGCCAGGTCGTCCTGGTCGGAGTCGGAGTCGGCTTCGTGCTGGTGAAGATCTGGATGCGGAAGATGGCCATCATCGAGCCCGCCCCGCGGTTCCTCTCCTCCGCCGACCGCTCCGGCGCCGGCCTCAGCCTGGAGGAGTCCTCGTGATCCTCTCCCCGTACGCCGTGGTCGGCGGCGCCATCGTCGGCCTCGGCCTGGTGATCGCCGCCCGCGGGATCATGCCCGGCCGGCCCGACCTCAAAGACGTGCTGGCCCGTATGGACGCCAGCCGCCTGGAGAACCTCGAACGCAACCGCCGCGCAGGCAATCCGGATTCGCTGATGGAGAAGGCAGGCGACGCCCTGCTGCGGTCCGCCGGCGAGGGCACCCTCCGTATGCCCCGCCAGCAGCTGGAACTCGTCGGCCGTTCCCCCGCTGCCCACCTGGGCCGCAAAATCGGGCTCGCCCTCTACGGACTGCTCCTGCCCGTCCTGGGCGTGAGTCTGGCCAGCATCGCCGGCTTCCCGATCCCCTTCGCGATTCCCGCGATCGCCGGCCTCGCCCTGGCGGTGGTGTTCTGGCTGCTCCCGGACCTGCAGCTCAAGCAGCAGGCCACCGAGGCGCGCGAGGACTTCCGTCATGCCATCAAGGCGTACCTGAGGTTGGTCCAGCTGGAGCGTGCGGCGGACGCGGCGCCCACGCAGGCGCTGAAGAAGGCGGCGGAGGTGGGCGACGGCTGGGTGTTCGCGAGGATCCGCGACACCATCACCCGCGCCGAGCTTGAAGGCATCAGCCCCTGGGAGGGCCTCAAGCGGCTCTCCGTCGAACTCGACGTCCCAGAGCTCGGTGCCCCCGCCGACATCATCGCCATCGCCGGTGAGGAGGGCGCGGCCGTCGGGGACACCCTCGGCGCGCAGGCGCGCTCCCTGTCAGGAGCGCTCGTCACCGCGGCAAAAGCGCAGGCCAACACGGCCAGCGAAAAGATGGTCATGCCTGTGGCGATGCTCGTCCTGATCATGACCGTCTACATCGGCTATCCCGCGCTCTCGCGGATCATGGCCAGCTAACTCCCGGAAAAGACAAGGAACTTCGCCATGCAGAAAGACTCGACCCTCGACTTCTTCAAGGTCTACTTCGGGGCACGCCTGGAGCGGCTGCGGCAGGTCCGCGACGACCGCGGGGCGATCTCCATCGAGACGATGATGATCGTCGCTGGACTCGTCGTCGTCGCGGCCATAGCCGCCGGCGTCATCCTGACCAAGGTCAACGAGAAGGCGAAAGAGATCAAGTGACCTGGCCCCGCAGGGCTGTCCGACGCTGGTCCCGCGCGCTCGCCGACCGCGGTGCGCGGGACCGCGGTGGGATGAGCCTTGAAATGCTCATCGTGTTCCCCGTCGTGCTGCTGATCATCCTGCTCGTCGTCCACGTCGGACTGTGGTGGCATGCCCGGAACGTGGCGATGTCCGCGGCGCAGCTGGGTGTCGAGTCCTCGCGGGTCCGTGGCGCATCGATCGGCACCGGCACTGCGGAGGCACGCGACTTCCTGTCAAGGGCGGGCGGCAGCATCTCGGGAACCTCCGTGAGCGGCAGCAAGGGGGCGACGGTGCGGATCCGCGTCACCGGCTACGTCGACACCATGGTTCCCGGGCTCCGCCTGAAGATCGACCAGCATGCGGATGCCGCCGCCGAGCGCGTCACGGAGGCACGATGAGGACCTTCGCTCTGCGGCTGCGGCGCGCACCAAGCGACCGCGGGGCGTTGTCGCTTGAGGCGATGGTGCTCTTCCCCGTGCTGATCATGGTGCTGCTGCTCGTGGTGGCCTTCGGTCGCGTGACGTCGTCCCACAACGCGGTCGACGCGGCCGCGCGCAACGCGGCCCGTGCCGCTTCCCTCGAACGAATCGGGGGGTCGGCGAGCAGCGCGGGCCAGGCGACGGCGCGCGAGGTGCTGGGTCAGCAGGGGCTGCAGTGCACGAGCACGTCGGTGTCCATCAGCACCGGCGGGTTCTCCGCGCGCATCGGTGAGACCTCGTCCACCACCGCAACGGTGACCTGCGTCGTAAATCTGTCCGATATCGCGCTGCCCGGGCTGCCTGGGGCCAAGACCCTGACCAGTTCGTTCACTTCGCCGATCGACTCGTACCGCCAGCGCGGCTGACCAGGAAGAACGCATGAAAGCCCTCGCCCCACGCGTACGCCGCGCCTTGCTGAGTGACCGCGGCTCGATGAGTCTGTTCGTCCTCGTCACCATCGTGGCGCTGCTCGCCGTCGCGGCGCTCGTGGTCGACGGCGGGGGCAAACTGCGTGCCCGAACGCATGCCGAGGGCGTGGCCCATGAGGCGGCCAGGGCGGGCGGGCAGGCCGTCGACGCCGGGAAGGCCATCTCCGGCGGCGGGGTGAGCGTGGACCGTAACGCCGCCGTCGCTGCCGCCCGCTCCTACCTGAGCAGCGCGGGAGTCAGCGGATCGGTGAACGTCAGCGAGGACGGGGGCTCCCTGGAGGTCACCGTCAACGAGCACTACCAGCCCATCTTCCTCGGAAGTGGCAGCTGGTCCGTCACCGGCCAGGGCCGCGCGAGCCTGGTCTACCGGGGGTAGCAACGATGAACAACCGAAGCACCACCACCACCACGATCCTGCGCGCGCTCGCCGCCCTGGCCGCCCTCACCGTTCTCCTGGCTGGCGTGCCTTACGCGCTACTCACCGTGGGTGTACTCCCCGAGCACCTGCCGAGCCTGGAGGAAGTCGGCACAGCACTGACCAGCCCGGACAGCGGAGCGCTGTTCCTCGGGGCGATCACCTTGATCGGCTGGTACGGCTGGATCACGTTCGTGATTTCGGTCGTGCTGGAGACGGGCGCCGCGCTGCGCCACGTCCGCGCGCCCCGGATCCGCATGCTTGGCGGCTCCCAGCAGCTCGCTGGCGCCCTCGTCGGCGGGATCCTCGTCCTGCTGCCGGCCGGTACCGCGATGGCCACCCCCGCCACCGCCGCTTCTGTCACCGTGGCCACAGCCACCGTGACGGCCGACACGCACACCACGGCGAACACCGCGGCTCCCGCTTCGGCTTCGTCCTCGACCTCCTGGAACGGCCCCGTCCACCACGTCCAGGACGGCGACACGCTCTGGGACATCGCGGAGCAGCGCCTGGGTGCCGGTATCGAGTGGCACCGGATCGTCGACGCCAACGAGGGCGTCCGCCAGGCAGACGGCTCCCTCGTCACCGCCGACACCACCATCCTGCAGCCCGGTTGGACCCTGCGCCTGCCCGCCGACGCCATACCCGGCCCCCCGGCCGACCAGGGCGGAACGCGTGCGCAGACTGCCGGCTCCACGGCCAGCGCGTCGACCCACACCGTCCGTGCCGGCGAGACGCTGACCGGCATCGCCGAGGACGAGCTCGGCGACGCCGAGGACTATCCCCGGATCGTCGAAGCGAACAAGGGCCTGAAGCAGGCCGACGGGCGCACCCTCGGCGACCCCGACGAGATCTACCCCGGCTGGAAGCTGCAGATCCCCGCCGCGCCCGGCAGCGACCGGAGCGACTCCGGCCCGGACGACGCACAACCGCCGCGCGAGGAGCAGCCCGCCGACCAGGGCAAGACCGACGAGCGGCCCCGTGCCGATCCGGCGCAGCCGCACGGCCAGGACAAGCCGGGCCAGGGCGAGGAGAAAGCCGACCGCGCCCAGACTCCCGGTCAGGACGCGGGCAAAGACAGCGGCAAGGACAAGGACGGCCGGGGCGGCGGGCAGCCGACCATCCGGCCGGCCCCCTCCGTCCAGCAGCCCACCGCGCCCGACCACGAACGTCCGTCCCACGGCACGCCCACCGAGCTGGCGCCCCAGCCGCACGACGCCGCGGAGGCCTCCGACAGCGAAGACCAGAGCGTGCAGACGATCGCCGCGGCCGGGAGCATCCTGGCCGCGGCCGTCCTCGCCGTGGTTGCGACCCGCCGCGCCCGCCAGCAGCGACGGCGCCGCGCCAAGCGGCGCATCCCCATGCCCTCCGGCGCGACCGCCGACTTCGAAAAGCAGCTGCGGGTCGCGTCCGACTTCACCGGCACCACGCTCGCCGACCGCGCCCTGCGCACCCTGGCCGCCAACTGCCGCCGGGCCGGCCGGCCGCTGCCGGAGGTCGAGGCGATGCGCATCACCGCGCGCGGCATCGACCTTCACCTGGCCGCCGCCACCCCGCCCCTCGAGCCGTTCACCGAGAACGAGGACAACCCGATGGTGTGGGGCTGCCCCGCACGAGGCGCGGCCCTCCTCGACGAGGATGAGGCCGCCGACATCAACCCGCCCTACCCGGCCCTGGTGAGCCTCGGCGAGACCGAGGACGGCGACGCGGTCCTGGTCAACCTGGAGAGCATCGGCCTGCTGCGCTTGGCCGGCAGCCCGGCCGACGTACGCGCGGTGATGCTCGCGCTCGCCGTCGAACTTGCGTCCTCCAAGCTGGCGCCCGACACGCAGATCGTCCTCGCCGGCGTCGGCAGCGACCTGCACCGCCTCTACTCCGACCAGATCGAGCACCACCCGGACCTCGTCGGAGCGATCCCTGAACTGCGGGCCCACGACGCCTTCCAGCGCCAGGCCCTCGCAGACGGCGGCCACGACCATCTGCGAGCCGCCCGGCTCGACGAGGACGGCGGGGACACCTGGATTCCCCGCATCCTCATCGCCACCGACCCGCCCACCGGCCCGGCGGCCACCGAGCTCGAGGACCTCCTCGCCTCGCGCCCCCGCACCTCGGTTGCGGTCGTCACCGCTGCGGGCGGCGAACTCGACCTGCCCGGCGCCTGGACGCTGCCCGCCCAGCCCGGCGCCACCGTCGAACTCCCCGACCTGGACCTGGCGGTCAAGCTGCAGCACCTGGACGACGCCTCCTACGACCGGCTCGTCCAGCTCCTGGCCACCTCCAGCCGCACCGACGACGTGCCCCCGCCGCCCTGGACCGGGCACACCGGCCCGGTCGACACCAACGGCCCCCGGCGCAGCGTCCCCGCCGGCACGGACTCCGCGCTTGCCCCGGAGACCACCGGAGCCCCTCAGGCACCGGTCACCATCTCCGTGCAGGGCAGCGGCCTGGCGGCCGCGCTGCCGAGCTTCACTGCACTGTCCCCCGCCCTCACCTCCGACCACGTTGACCCGGCCGACGGCAGCAGCGCTCTGCACGAAGAGGGGGACGGCAGCGCCCTGTCCCCCGCGGTCGCCGGTTCCCCCACTGTCGGGGAGGCGTACGACGAGCAGGCCGACGGCAACGTCGAGGGCGAGGCTTCCGCCGGTTGGGACGAGCCGGAGGCCGCAGAGGACGACGACCCCGAGGAGGCGTCCGCGCTGGGTGCCGACGTGTGGGGCACAGCCGAGCCGGGGGAGGACTTCGAGACGGTTCTCGGCGAAGTGCTGGCCGAGCAGGAAGACGGCTCACCCCTTCAGCCGGACGGCGATGAGGCCGACTCCGGCCTGTCCGCCGCCGCGTTTGGCGAGGACGGGGACGAGGAGGAAGCGCCGGAGGCGGACGCTGCCCTGGCCGATGACGACGAAGAGGCCGAGTCCGGCCTGTCCGCGGCCGCGCTCGGCGATGGCGCCACAGCCGTGACGGCACCCGAGGCGCGGATCATCCCCCGGCCCAGCGCCGCGACCTCCACCGTCCTGGCCGCGCTGGCCGCCCCGCCGGCCGAGCCCGCAGGCCCTCAGATCCAGGTCCTGGGCCCGGTGACGCTGGTCGGCGCGCAGGGCCGGGTGGGCACCAACCGGCGCAACCACCTGTTGGAGATCGCCGCCTGGCTCGTGCTGCACCCGGGCCTGGGCCGTGTGGACCTCGACAACGCGATCTGGCCCGGGCTGCGCAAGACCTCCGGTACCCGCAACACGGCGATCTCGCGGCTGCGTTCCTGGCTCGGCCAGAACCCCCACCTGCCCGCCGAGGACCCCCAGGCGTCCTACCTTCCCGCGGTCACGGACGGCATCTACCGGCTCGGCCCCGCCGTCACCTCGGACTGGGACCGGTTCAAGGAGCTGTACCAGCAGGGCATGCACCACGACGGACAGGACGCCGACATCGCCCTCGCCCACGCCCTGGCCCTCGTACGCGGCCGCCCCTTCGCCGACATCGACCCGTCCAAGTACACATGGGCGGAGGCGGACATCCAGGAGATGATCAGCGCGATCGTCGACGTCGCCCACGAACTCGCCGAACGGCGCCGCCAGGTCCGCGACTACCGGGCAGCGGCCCAAGCAGTCACGAAGGGCATGCTCGTCGACAACCAGAGCGAGCTGCTCTACCGGGACCTTTTCACGATCTGTCACGAGATGGGCGACCGGAAGGGCCTGGAGCGCGCCGCCGCCCAACTGGCCCGGATCAATATGGAGGAGGGCGTGGACTCCTCGCCCGAGACCGTCGGCCTGCTGCGCACCCTCCTCAAGGGCGAGAGGATCCAACCCACTTTGGGGTCCGCCGCCTCATGAGCCGACCCAGATTCACCGACCTCCGGTGTCACACCGCACCGCTCGATCACACCTGTAGAGAGTGAGGGGCCTCTTCGGCCGACCATCCGACGAAGGAGACCGCGCACATGAGCCGCCGCCGGCAGCACGCCGCCGTCCCGCCCGCCGGGCCCACCACCCCGGTGGGCCACGCCCAGGAAGGAGACCGGCGATGAACATCTCCCCCTGGGCGCTGCCCGCCGGCCTCGCCGTGGCCGGGATCGGCGCCGCCGCTGTCGTCGCCCTGCTGGTCGGCAACCGCCGCAGGGCCGAGGAACACAACGCCACAGCCGAGGAACGCGCCCAGCTCGCCGTCCAGCGCCGCAACGCCTGGCAGCGCCGCCTCGCCGTGATCGCCCTCGGCGTCGGCTGCCTGATGATGTTCGTCCTCGCGGGCATCGCCGCCTGGCTGAGCTTCGGGGCGCAGCGCGAGTACGCCCACGCCCACAACGGCGGAAATTGGGATCAGGCCACAGGGTTCGCGCTGCTCCTCGATGCCGGCGCGCTGAGCCTGTCCTTGATCCGCTTCTTCGAAGCTCTCACCCTGCGCTCCTCCGCCCTCACGCGGATCCTGCTGCTCGGCTTCGTCAGCGCTTCGGCGGCGATGAATCTGCTGCACGCCCCGGGCAAGGGCGCCGGCAGCGCCTTCCTCGCCGTCGTGCCGCCGCTGGTCTACGCGATCCTGCTCGAGATGCTGCTCTTCAAGGTCGAGCAGGTCATCATGGGCCGGCAGAAGCGCCGCAAGGCCGACCAGGACCGCGGCTACAGCCTGCTGCTGTGGCTGCCCTGGCCGATCGGCGCGCCGGTGAAGATGTGGAAGGCGTGGCGAACCGAGCTGTTGAAGACCGTCGACAACGTCCGCGTGATTGGCTCCCAGCGCCCCCACCCGACGGAGGCCGTAGGCGAGATGACCGTGGAACGGGCCGACACCGCCGCACCCACCGTCACCACCGCAGCCGACACAGCACCGGCGAACGCGCTGCCGGCCGGCTCCCCGCTGCCCACCGCCGAAAAGGCTGAGGAACCCACCGCCACGACGCCGGCCGCCGCGCCCCAGCCCGTCGTCGCGCCGCAGGGCTCGCAGGAGCCGGCCGCGAAGAACGAAGAGGCCCCGGTACCGCCCGCAGTGCGCGAGCCCCGCCCGGAACCGGAGCCGGAACCCGAGCCGGAGGCCGAGGCTGAGGCTGAGGCGGACGAAGGCCCGGGATCTACGGCAGACCCCGTCGAGCCCATCGGGAAGGGCGCGCCCCTGGACCCGCCAGGCGAGGACGAGCCGCTGCCCGGTGACGAGGACGATGAGGAGCCGGACCCGGAGCACGACACCCCGCCGGACGACGAAGGCGACCAGGAGGCACGAGAGCGACTACGAATCGAGATCGACCTTTCGGTGCTCCCTGCGAACTTGTCCCAGCGGCAGCGGGCCGAGCGGATATACATCGCCCACCAGGCCGCCGGCGTAGCCCTGTCGCATGCTGACCTGGGCAAGTGGGCCGGCTACAAGAATCCGAACTCCGGCGGCAACGAGTACCGCAGGCTGGAGAAGACACACGGACCCATCCTGGTCCGCGAGGGTGCCACCCACGTCGACCTGAACTGGTCCCACCAAGAGGAGCGGGCCGACTCCGGCCACGCGGTGGCGGCCTGAGCGCATGGCTGCGCTCTCCCCGGCCGGTGTCCGAGCCGGGGAGAGCGCCGTGTCGGACCGTGCGGGTAGCGACGTTGCGGCTGGGCCCGGCCCAGGACGGCAGCACGCACCCGCTGCGCCCACTGGACCGAGCGACCCGGGCGGTGCTGGACGAGCACGGGTGCTGACCTGGAACGCTCGGAGCCCGGAGGCCGGCGAGGTTCAGCCGTGGCCCTGGCCCAGTTCAAGGGCGGGGACGAGGATCTCGGCGGCCGGGCAGTCGTGACATGCCCTCGCTCCGGGCCGCATCAGAGCGTCCAGTGCTTCGAGCGTGCCGACCTCGTGTCCCCCTCCGGCAGCCGCAGCGCAGGCGGCATCGTGAATGACGGTGCCGCGGCGGCCGGCCCCAGGGCGGACGACCCAGCCGGTCGGTCTGGGCGGAGGCAGTGTCCGCGGGTCGCGGTGCGTCGGGACGCCCGACAGGTCGACCCCGTCGATCGGCCGCAGCTGCTGGTCGGTGACCCACACCGAGTATTCGGCAGCTTCGGCGCCGTTTTACTGGGAAAGAGGCAGTGTTCCAATGTTGCGCTATGTGTATGTATGGCACGGCAGAGTTGGGATCGATGCTTGTCGTGCCTGGCTGCCTTGACTGACTGCCTGGGGGTGGAGGCGGCGTGCCTTGTTGAAGGCCGTCGTCTCGATTCCGTGAGTTGATCACCGCAGGTGTGCCGCTTCGACCTGGTGGAGGTGGATGAGGATGTCGTAGGAGCGGCCGAGGGCGGTTTTCGGGTCGTCATTCGACCAGTACAGGCCGTAGGAGCGGGTGGGGCGGGCTGCTTGGAGCCACGTGTGCGCCGCCGGGAGGGCGGTGCGCATGTCGATGGTGAAGTCGCGGTAGTGGACCTTGTCGAGGGTGTTCTCGTTGTGGTTTTCCGGGGCGGGGCGGACGGTGTAGGTCTTGGGCTGTGGTGTGGTGAAGTCGGGGTATGCGTTGACGGTGCCCTGGTTGAAGGTCAGACCGATGTTGATGTACTCGTCGCCGAGGCTGCGACGCAGGAATGAGCCGGTGGGTTCGGGGAATTCGGCTGGGTTGTCGCTGACGTAGGCGATATGGCCGTTGTTGGAGGCGAGCAGGATCTTGCCGCCTTGGTGCTGCAACCACCAGGCGGTGTTGTCGGCCATGGCCTGGTCGCGATAGCGCATCCGCTCGGGGAAGTCCTCGAAGGCATAGCCGGTGAAGCTCTGTGTGATTGCGGTGGCGTTCTGCACCGCCCAGGCGTACGCCTCCTGGCTCCTGCGGTCGTCTCCGTTCGGGCGGCCCTGTTCGCGCAGTAGCGTGAGGGCGTGGGAGGCCGCCTCAGCGTCGGCCTTCTGCTCCTCGGCGCTTTTGCCGAACAGCTGGGTCCTCATCCATTCGCCGGCTTGGCTGTTCTCTTCCGGTCGCAGCGACTGGTAGGAGGTCTCGATGGTGTCCGCCAGGTCCGGGCGGTGCGCAGTGAGGTAAGCGGTGACCTGGTCGAAGGCTGCCTTGCCCGGGAAGCCGAGGTCGTTGCCGACGAAGCGGAGCTGTGGCCGGCCGGGGTGGGCGAGGTTGTAGCGGCGCATCCAGTGGATCAGGTCGAGGTACTCCTGGGTGTTCCAGAACGCGTACTGGCCCTGGAAGTCGTCCCGCATGATCTGCGCGGGGTCGCCGATGCCACGCGTGACGTAGGCGTCCAGGCGCAGCCCGGTGCTCCAGCTCGTTTCCAGGGCGAAGGATCTGAAGCCCTTGGTGGTGACGAGGTGGCGGAAGACGCGGTGCTTGAGGGTGAAGAACTCGTGGGCGCTGTGGCTGGCCTCGCCCAGGCCGACGATGCGGGCGCCGCCGACCATGTGGCCGAGGGCGGTCAGGTCGCCCAGCGGTCGTGCGCTGCGGTTGAGGGCGTCAACGGGGCCGACCGGTGAGGTCTTGGCTCTGGCCGTGCCGCTACCCAGCACGCCTGCGGTGAGGACGCCGGCGGTGGCGAGACCGAGCAGGCGGCGGCTGATCGGACGAGCTTGATTCATGTCGTCTCCCTGAGCTGATTGGTGTGATTGACCGTAACCAAGATTTGGGCGCTTGCACAAGACGTTTGCCTAATGCGCATGCGTAATGCGTTCGCCTTAGTTGTCGGGTAGGGTGCCCCGCATGGGAAACCGCGAGGATCTGCTTGCCGGGGCAAGGCGTTGCCTGCAGGAGAAGGGCTGGGCCCGGACCACGGTGCGCGACATCACCACCGCTGCGGGTGGCGTCAGCATGGCCGCCATCGGCTATCACTTCGGCTCCCGCGAGGTGCTGCTGAACGCCGCTCTCATCGAGGCGATCGACGAGTGGGGTACACGAATGGGCCGCGCACTGGCCTCCTTCGGCGACTCCAAGAGCAGCCCGGCCGACCGCTACGAGGCGATGTGGGCAGCGATCATCAAGTCCTTCCAGGACGAGCGGACGCTGTGGCTGGCCACCCTTGAGGCCCTGATCCAGGCCGAACACTCCGACGAACTGCGCCGCTACCTCGCTGGCAGCCAGGCCCAGGGGCGCCGTGGACTGGCCGCCCTGCTGCTGAACTCGCCCGAAGACGAGGTCACCGATGCCTCCTCCCGTACCCTGGGCGCCGCACAAATGGCCCTGTTCACCGGCCTGATGACGCAGTGGCTCACCGACCCCGCCCATGCCCCCGACGCCCGCGAGGTCGTCGCGGGAGTGCAGATGCTCACCGGCATCGTCGACGGCGCGTCAGCCGTATCGCGCCCGCCCGCCTGAACGGCGCATCGGCTCAGGGTCCGGATGTGGTGTCTGCCGGGCTGCGAGAAATGCGTCCAGCTGTCGTTCGCGTATTTCGCCCATGTCTCCGCGGTGGAGGGGTGGAGGCCGAACAGGTCGGCGACGACCATGGGCGGCAGTGTAGTGACGGCCTCGATCATCGCGGTGTTCCTGGCGCTGAGCACAGGCAGGCCGTGCTGTTTCAGCAGGTTGCCCACCCCGTGGGGGTTGCGGGGACGGTGAGGGAACTTGCCGGGCAGCAGGTAGGGGGAGGCTTCGTCCAGAGCCCGGCGCATCCGGGTGGTGGTGCGGGGCTGGGCGATCTGCTCTTTGATGAGCTGGCCCAGTCTGGGCGGGAGCAGCACGGGGTGCCGGTCGATGGTGAGGTAGGAGCCGGTGTCGTCCTGGTGGAACCGGTCCGTGGTGATTTCGATGATCTTGGTGACGGGCAGGGCGTAGAGCCGGACCAGCGCACCGATGATGCGCACCTCGCGGGGCAGCGTGGTGTCGTTGAGGCAGCGGCGTAGCTGCTGGTCGTACTCGTCGGCCGTCTGGAAGGTGACCGCGAATGGGCGGCCCCGCTTGGGCAGTTCGAGTGGGCCGGTTAGGCGCCGGGCCATGGCCCAGCGGATGAAGGAACCGATCACGACGTGCTGGGTCGGGTGGCTGGTGAGCCAGAGGTCGAAGTCCGCCTGGTTCAAGGAGTCCAGTTGCTGTTCGCGTTCGTCGAGCCAGGTCAGGAACGTGATGGCGGCCTGGATGTCCTTGATATCTCCGGAGGCGGCACCGTAGGCGTAGCGGCCTCGGGCAGCCCGGCGGCGGGCGTCGCGGACTACGTGCCACTCGGCGAACGGCCGGATGACCGTGGCCTGGTGGTTGGGCAGCCGGGGGAGTTCGCTGGTCACCCATCGTTCCAGCCGGGCGAGGTGTTCGTTGCGCTCGGGCAGGACGCCGGCGATGACGAGCAGGGAGCGGACGTGCCGGATGGTGGTGCCTTGCGGGAGGGCGTCGAGCAGATCGTGGGTGAGCGGCTCGGCCCGGCCGGCGAGCTGAGCGAGGGCTTTGGCAGACGGGCTGCGGCGCAACCAGCCCAGCACGGGGTAGGGGTTTTCCGCGCTGGTCAGGGCGTCAGCCATCGCCTGCAAATGGTCCGGGACGGCGCCGTGGTCACCGCTGAGCAGATCACGGACCCGCTCGCCCAGGACGCAGCGGGGACACTGACCGTCATCGAAGAGATCACCGGGCTGATCACACCTGCCGCAGCGTGCGCCAGGGTCATCGCGTCCGCAGCAGGTGGCACACAGGTCGCTGCCGTCGGCCGCGCGGCCGATCATTATGCGCCGGGCACCACATGAGGAGCAGGGCGCCGGCGTCGCACGCCGGGTCTGGTAGCAGCCCGAGCAGACCGGCCCAAGAGGCCAGATGGTTTTGGTGCGCCGGTCGTGGCCGCACAACCCGCAGGTACGGACCGGACGCGGCCAGCAGGAACGGCAGTGAAAGGCTCCGCCCCGCTGGCTGACCTGCCCGCCGTGACGCCACCGGCCGCAGACGCTGCATTCGCCTTTCGGGCCGCGGTAGCAGCGGATGCAGACCTCCGGCTGCCCGTCAGTGGCACGCACCTGAATCTGCTCGATCTCGCCGCACACGCCGCACCGGCGTTTCGGCCCCTCGTAGCAGGCGCCGCAGACCGGGCCCGCCGGGGTCCGGGCGTTGACCTTGCGTACCCGGCCGCAGCCGACGCACTTCCTCTTGGTCCTCGGCGCGCAGTTGCAGCACAGCGCCGTCCCGTCCTCGGATCTGTACCCCGGAGGCCGCATCCGGTGACACCCCGCGCACTCCGTGACGACCAAGGGATCGCTGCGGTAGCAGCGCCGGCAAATAGGCCCGTCCTGGCGGCGGGTGACAATCTGGTCGACCCGCCCGCAGCGCCCACACGGACGGAAGTTCATCCGGGCCCAGCACCAGCCACAACAACGCCCTTCAGGTGAACGCTCAGTGGGCAGCGGATCCGTGCGCCCGCAGCGGACGCACGTCACCCTCGTGACCTTCTCCCCATGGCCGGCGGCGTGCAGCAAGTGCCGCAGCCTGACGACACTCAGCGGGCCGGTGACCACCCGGACGGTCAACCCGTCCGGCGTCTGCTCCAGATACCCGGCGAGCTCCCGGACCGGCAGGGGCCCCCACCCCTTCGCCTGTTCGACGGCGACCTGCGCGGCCTGAGCCGTCAAGCCTGGCTTGACGGCCTCACACAGGTGGGCCACCACCCACGCGCGGGTGCTCTCCAGTTCCTGCCGGGCTGTCCGCTGCCGCGGGGTGCGGTAGCTCATGACTGTCCCGGTCGGCGGACGACAGTACGCCGCGGAGCCGCCGGGGCTGGCCCCGGCGTGCCGTCGGCGCTCTTGCGGACCTGCGCGTTGACGACCTCGGGCTTGATCAGGTCGTTCGGCGTGCAGCCCAGGATGTCGCACAACGCGACGAGGGTGTCCATGCTCAGACGCTGCGGCGGCTGCGTGACCAGCCGGTAGACCTGTTCACGCGAGAGCGTGATACCGCGCTCGGCGAGCAGCGGAACCAGGTCCGAGGTCTGGAACATGCCCTGGTCCGCCATGAGCTGGCGCAACTTCCACTGGTAGCCCATTTTCTTGATCACACCGTCACGCTCCAGTCGTCGCCCAGGCGGCCCTTCAACGAAGCCTCCAGCAGCTGGTTGCGGTACTCGTTCGAGACGCCCATGTAAATGGCGGTGGTGGCCGCGTGAGAGTGGCCGACCTGCTCCTGTACGAACCGGGCCGGGTAACCGAACTCGGTCAGGTGCGTGATGTAGCTGTGGCGCAGACAGTGCAGGTCGAGGTCCTCGTCCAGGCCCGCGTCCTGGCGGGCAGCGACGAAGGCTTCGTTAACCGAGCGGGGCGAGAGCCGTCCAACCCGTTCAGTAATCCACAGAGCCGGGTGCCGGCCCGGTGAGAAGTGCGGCCGGATCTCCGTGATCCACTCGTCGAGGACATCGACCACCCAGTCCATCTCCGGAACCGTCAGCACCGTGCGCCGCTTGGGCGGAGAGCCCTTCGAGGACTTCCCGAAACGCACCATCATGCTGCCGTAGGCACCGAACTTCGGGGCTCTCCGATTACGCCGCAGATCCACCAGGTCGACCCGCGACGACTCGGTACGCCGGGTGCCGAAGGCGTAGATCGTCTTCAGCACCGCCGCATCCCGCAGCGCGGTCAAGGCCCCCTTCCGGCCCTGACCGCGCACCTTGGCCGGGCGCGCATCGGCCGCGTCGAACAGCGCCTGGACCTCGTCGTAGTCCAGCGGGCGCCGACGAGGGTCCGCCTCGTACTCCACGGTGTGCAGAACTGAGTTGCCCTCGTGGAAGACCTCTTGCGGGGCCTCGCCGAACCTCTCCAGACAGGTATCGGCCCAGCCGTAACGCCGGTCGAGCAGATACTCCAGGAAGAGCGCGATCGTCACCTCGTACGTGCGGGCCGTGGACATCTGGATCGGCTGCGTGCCGCTGCGCAGGTGCGCGATGAACGCCTCCCCCTCCGCCGGCGTCCACTGCCACGGATACAACCCGGTGAACTCCTCCAGACGCTTCACCAGACGCAGACGCGGATCGATCGTCTTCGCCTTCAGGAAGCGAGCCGCCTGCTGACGGGCCCAGCCTTCCTGCATCCCCTCGAACACCGCCGCTGCCGGGTCGAGATGCACCACATTTCGGGCCAGAACAAGCCGTGCTGACCCCGGGGCCTCGGTAACCACGAAGCTGTTGTAGCCAACGCAACATTGTTGCGACGACTACTCGGCCCCCAGGTCACCGCCAAGAGTGAACTTCCGGCGAAGGCGACCTCATCGCGATCGACCAGCAGTATCAAGAGTTGCCACGGCATACGGGATGTTGCATTCAGTGCAATTCATCCCGTTTTCCTTAGCCACCCATGACGGCACGCCAATGCGGTAGCGCCACGGGTGTCCCTGGGCGCTGATGAATTTCTCGTACAGGCGCACCTCCACGGTCTGCTCGTCGGGAAGGACCAGCAGTATCCGGGCGGGCAGGGTCCTGGGGCGGTCGTTCACCGGCTACGCCGTGGGGGCCGGCTCCAGCGTGCGGGCCTGCCTTCGCAAGCCCTCAAGGCGGCCCCTCCCGCCGGTCTTCTCCCAGTAGGGGTGAAAGAGGACTTGGGCGGACAGGTGCAGCAGACGGCGCCGCCGCTCGGTGTGGAAGCCGTAGGGGTCGGCTGCGAGCGCCTGGTATGCGCGGTGGTAGTCGATCTGTGCCTGGACGAGGTCGGTGGGATAGGTGTGCTGCTCCATGACACAATTCCATCACGTGTTCGAATGCCTCGTCGCGGTCGCGCGCCTGGGCATGATGAGTACGAAGGACTGCCGGCCCTGCATTTCGGTTGCTGCAGCCCTTCGGCGTGGGGCGCACCCTAGAAGGGTTCAGCAGCCCGCAGGAGGTACTGCGGCAGGTAGGGGGACTCCACGCGGATAGCCCAGCCGCGGCGGCGGGCGTGGCAGGCCAGCGCGAGGACGTCGAGGTTGACGGAGACCTCCGGATAGTCGGAGCGGTCGGCGACTTCGTAGTACGCGCGGTGGGCTTCCAGGGCGTCGGCCAGGGCCAGGTTGAAGCTCTCCTCGTCGCCCTCCACCAGTTGCGAGAGCAGCACGGCCGGCGGCATCGCGAAGCCCCAGTCCTTGGCCTTCTCGGCCTCTTGCAGCGCCCGCTGCGCCGCCGCTTCGGGCTCGGCGCCCTTCAGATAGGCGTGAAGGGCCTCGCGGTACGCGGTGAAGGCGGAGCCGTCCGGGCGGGCGAAGGTTGGGCCGGTGAGGACCAGCGGGGCGAGGTCCTCGCGTGCGCCGCTGATCAGGGCGAAGGCGGTGGCCGTCTGCCAGCGCCCGGCACCGGCATCCTCGCCGCGCTTGGCCTGGTAGCGCAGCGTGCGGCCGTCGATGTTGACCTCGACCTCGGTGCCCGGCTCCGCCAGGGCGATACGGAACAGGGCCGCCCCCGCGCGAGAGGCCAGCCAAAGGGTGGCGAGCTGGGCGTCCTCGGTGTCGCCGGGATTCCCCGCCCGCCACTGGAAGAGGCGCTTCTGATCGTCCATCACGCTGCCGAGGTGCCAGACGGCGAGGGGCTCCCCGTCGGCGGGGGCGAACGCCTCCCGCAGGTGCTCCTCGTACATGGCCTCGATCCGCGGGATCCCCTCGCGCTCACAGGCAGGCCGCTCCACCACCAGCGGGCCTGCGGCAAGCGCGGCGACCGCGTCCGGCCGCCGGTCCCGGCCGAACCCTCCGACCCTGGGGCCCCGGGTCTCGAAGCCGGTGATCAGCGCGTGCGGGAGGTAGTCGGTGCGGACGGCCGGCGCCCAGCCCAGCGTCCGGTACCCGAGCGCGGCGAGAGCGATGGGGACGAGCGGGAGCAGAGTGCTCGGAGAGGCCGCGGGGCCCTGCAGGGCGGCGTGCCTGGCCAGAAGATCGGCGAGCGCGGCATCGAAGGCCTCCCGGTCCTCGACGACAAGGGCGCGCAACGCGCGGAGGGCCGCGCTGTCCGGCCGCTCCAGAAGGGACTCGCCGGTCTCTGCGGCGCGGGTGCGGATACGGTCCAGGGCCGCATCGATGGCGGCGAGCTTGGCCTGCGCGCTCGGCGGGTACTCCTCGTCGTCGCCGGTGTCGTCCAGGACCACGGCCATCAATCCGGTGACGAGTTCGCCGGCAGGCGTGCCCTGCGCCTGTGCGGCGAACTTGTCGCGGGCGAAGTGGAAGGCCTCGCCGTGCCACTTGGCCTTGTCCCTGAGGACGGCCAGGCAGAGCGCGTCGATCCACTCCCCGGTCGTGACGCTCTCCTCGGGTGCGTCCTCACCCGGGTCGTAGCTCATGCCGAAATTCACGTACTCCAGGAACACCTGGAAGCTGCAGTGCGGGTGGTAGGCGGCGTAGGCGACGGCGCCGGCCGCGGCCTCCGAGGCGTCCTTGAGGGCCGCCTTGGCCTCCGAGGTGTCGAGGTCGGGTGTCGCGACGGAGAGGGCGCCCAGGTAGTCGAGGAACTCGTCGGCGATCGACTGCCATTCGTAGGTGGCCATCCGGCCGGCCCTCGACATGGACCGCACCTGACCCCCGATCCGGTTCGTGAAATCCTCGCGCGCTGCCGACACTGCTGCCCCGCTCACCTGGTGACGCTCTATTCGCACTGCCCTGCTCCTTGATCGATCTCTGCAACAGCCTAGATGCGGGATCTGACAGGCCAGCGACTTCTGTGACCGTGGCCCTGGTCGCGCCGCGCCGCCCCTGGGAGCCCAGGGTGGAGGGCAAACCGCCGTCGTCCGTCAGCCGCGGGCTGGGGCCGCCGAGCACCTCCGGCCCGAGTGCTGCGCTGCTGGTGAGCCGCGGGCCGCGCGGCGTGCGGGCGGGGCGCGGAAGGCGTAGGAGTGGAGAGTGCACCTCTCACCGCCGGTCGAGCCGATGCTGGCCCGCTCTGTGACGGCTCTGCCGTCGTCCGGGGCAAGGCCGGTGCTGTTCGAGCAGACGGCGGACGGGTCCGCGTCCTCGTGTTCACCGGCCCCAAGCCGTACCTCCAGTCCAAGCGCGGCGCCGATCTTGGCCCGGCCTTCCCGGAGATCACCCGGGCCGCGGCCGCGCTCGGCGTCGAGGCCGTCGTCGACGCCGAGCTGGTGGTCTGGCACAACGGCAGGCTGGACTTCACAGCACTTCAGCACCGGGCCCGGCTCCGCGGTGCCAGGGCCGAGCGGGCCGCCCGGGAGCAGCCCGCCCACCTGATCACCTTTGATCTGCTGGAGGTCTCCGGCGCCGTCCTCATGGACCAGCCCCTGCACCAGCGCAGGAGCGCGCTGGAGAACCTCCTCGCGTCCCTCGGACTCGCGGCGCCCTGGACGCTGTGCCCGCAGACCGCCGATGCCGCGACGGCCCGCACCTGGTTGGACCCGGCGTGGGGAGCGGCGGGCGTCGAGGGCTTGTTGCAGCCAGGGTTTGGCATTGACCGATTGACCGCTATGTTGCCGTGCCGACGGTCAGTCAATTCCCCATACCAAACGTCAGACAATTCCCCACCGTCTCACGCCAGCCGCTGTACGGTCAGGTCGACCGACGGCGTTCAGAGTGAACGTCAGTCGAGACGAGCGTCGAGCTCAGGTCGATGCGGTGCGCGCGCGAATGCGGTGCGCGGTCCGCAGTCCCTGCTTGGCGGCGGTTGCCACGAGGCCGCCGAGGGTGGTTCTGGCGAGGTCGTGGGCGGCGAGGCGTTCCAGTGCTGGCAGGGCCCGGTCGTCGGCGGTGGAGCCGAGAGCGCGGCAGGCCAGTGCTCGGAGGTCCGGGTCGGGATCGGTGGTGAGGGCGATCAGGTCGTCCACAACCGGCGGGCCGAAGGCGGCGATCGCTGAGGCGAGATGACTGGCCTTCGGGTTCCGGCGTTCCATCATGGCCTGCCAGAGCACAGCGAGTGCCCGGTCGCCGCCGATTTGGCCGAGCGCCAGGGCGGCCCTGCTGCGTACCCAGTTGGTCTCGTCGTTCAGCCGGGCTGCCAGCGCGGGCACGGCGGCGTGTTCCTCAAGGAGGCCGAGCGCCTCGCAGGCACCCTCGCGGACCATCGGATCGGGATGCTCCAGCAGGGCCGTGATCAGCGGAACGGCCCGGCGGAAGCCGAGTTCGGCACATGCGAGCGCCGACCACCGCACCCCGCGGTGCCCGGTGTCGGCGAGCGCGCGCAGTAGGCCCGGTTCGACGCTCGCGTCGCCGAACAGGGCGATCCGGTTGAGTGCCTTGGTCCAGACGGTGACATCCTGCGTCCGGTGGTCGGAGGCGACCTCGGACAGGGCCGCCCGGGCCTGCGGATGGCCGAGCTCGGCCCACTCCAGCAGGGCGTCGATCGCCCGCAGCCCGATCGTGCGGTTCCTGCTCAACTCGGCGGCGTGGACGGTGACGAGGGATGTCGGCCCGTCCGGCGGGTGGCCGAGTGCGTCCCCGAGCGGGCCGGCGAGCGGTGGTTCGAGCTCGCCCAGCCACAGGGCCAGTGGGCTGATTCGGGTGCCGACGTCCGCGTCGTAGCGGCCGTCGCCCCGCAGGTTCGCGGCCAGCTTGGCGACCGTACGGAACAGCAGCCATGCGCGGTCCGATGGGGAATCAGCGAGGGCGTCGAGTCGGCCGGACATCGCCGCGGTAACGGCGGTCGGCGGGCGACCGGTGGCCTCCAGGACCGCCTCCGCCCAGGCCAGTGGCTCGCCCTGACGCTCGTAGAGCTGGCGACCCCACAGGCGGAGGACGGCATCACGGTGGTCGGTCATCCCAGGATCGTTCCAGCAGGGAACACCGACAGCCAACGGGTTTTCCTCGCGGTCGGTCGGATACCAGATCATCTCGGCATTACTCCGGCAGCTTTTGTTACGAGCACCATCAACGGTCAGCGTCCCCCTGGGGAATCGTGACCGCCAGGGTGGCGAGGTACCTGACGCTGATCAGGCAGAACGTGGGGAATTACTTGATCGTTGACATGCCGGTCTCCAGCTCTACCTGTCACGACCGCCGCTGTCCCAAAGCCCTGCGCAGGTCACGCCGAATCCTGTAGCAACGCCTGTGTTCGGTCTCTACAGTCGCCGCGTGGCCACCGAAGACAAGAATCCAAGCCAGCGCGACATCACTGCGATGCTCAAAGACCAGACCAGTGCCTGCAAGGCAGCGCGCGACGCCATCGCCGCCGGCGGCGAGGTCATGCTCTACGACGGACAGCCGCCACAGTGGATGGTCCTTGGCATCGCTGCGACAAGGCTGAAGCGGTCGTTGAAGATCGGCCTGACAACCCTCGGCCTCGACGAGACCGTTGAGATCCTCCGCGCTCGGCACTGCGACGAGCAACTGCGTACGGGCAACATCGTCGCTGCAGACCGGTCCTGGTTCTTCACCTTGTACTTCGACGCGACCGGGACCGAGCTCCTGGCGTGCAGCGGCGTCAAGAACGAGCGCCCCTTGCGGAGGGACGGTCAGAAGCTCCAGCTGTAGAGGCCGCCGCCCGTATTCACCGCAGACGCTGCGAGGCGGGCAACGCCTTGCAGGACAGCCAGCATGTCATCGTCGGTCATGTCGTCTCTGTCCTCGGATCGGAGGCGCGTGGTCCAGCGGCCTGCAAGCTCTTCCAGCTCGGCGGAGCTCGCGTTGGCCAGCGCCCGGGTCAACCGCTGCGGCAGAGCGAACACCTCAACGCCGTCGTTCAAGGGGGCAGTGACCCAGTCTGGCCACGCCCACCCAAGGAGCTGATCAACCGGCGGGGCATCGGCCGAAGGCTCCTCGAAGTACATGTCCCATTCGGCGATGGCACTGTCCGGCTCAATGAAACGGCAGGTCACTGACTCAAAAGCCTCACCAGGTCCCCGCGGGCGCGTGGCAGCAGCGGTCTCGTCGTCGGCGGCGAGGAAGAACACTATGTCGTGGGCCATCTGAGCATGATGGCAGCCCGCCGAACCGACGCGGGTCGGCCTTTCAATCCCACCAGAATGTCCAGTGGGGGTTACCCACCAGAGCAGCCGTCACCTCGTACCGGCTCAGGACGACGCAACGGCGGCCCGGCCCCCCTGTGACCCGGGCCGCCGTCTGCGGACCCACGCTCAACCCCGCCCCGGCCGTCAGCCGACCTCCAACAGTCCGCTCCTCGGCCGGGCCCCACCACCGCGGCCTTGGCCAGCGAGCCCTGAGGGCGGGCACCATGCACCCCACTCCCGCCACCCGGCGCACCGGTATCCCGGGCGGGAGCAAGCCGCACACACCCAAGGCAAACTCGACGCCCTCGCCACGGTGACGCGAACCTCTAGGCCGAGAACCTCACCCTGGATTGGCCGCAAAGGCATAGCGGTCCTGCCGTCCCCGGAACGGGATTAGCCCTACCCGCGCCGCTCCCGCCACGCGGAGGTGAGGCGTGCGTGCCGACCAGCAGCAGGGCGGGGCCGGTCTCGGATCACTGCGTCGTGCTCTGGATACCAAGGACGTCGTAGAGGTGCTGGCCGTGGGCCCACCTCTTCAGTTCCGGACGGCCCATGAGGATGAGGTTGTGGTGCGCGGCGAAGTCGATCGCGGGCTGTGTGAAGCCGTTGAGGCCGATCATGATCGGGAGATCGGCTCCATGGTGGAGGCGGGCCGTTCCGTTGAATTTCTGGACGTGTCCTGAGCCGACCGGGTTCTGATACTGCTTGCACTGCAGAATCAGGAGCCGGTCGTCGTGGTCACGGGCGGTGACGTCCACTCCGAGGTCACCGGCGCCTCCCACCCTCCGTGTGCTGCGGAACCCGTCACGGGCCAGGAGATCGGCGCACGCCTGCTCGAAGCCCGTCGCGCTCGTCGCGGAGAGTTGCTTCATCTTGAAGGTCAGCACAGCCGGATCCACGGCCTCGCTCGACGGAGCGGCAGAGGCGTAGTCCTCGCCCTGTTCGACGTAGGCGTACGTGCCGGCGCCGAACAGGAAGGACAGCAGCTTCGCGAGAAGGACGAGCGTGGCCAGGGCGCCGACGACGATGAAGCCGGCCCACCAGGGATGATCAGCGATCAGCCCCCACAGATCCACGGTGATCCACCGGCTGACGTCTTCTGTGAGTCACTCCCACACCATCTTGCCCGCGGCCAGCGCAAGGACGGCGTACAACAGGAACTTCAGCAGCGGGTCCAGTGACCCCTCTTCGTCGAACACCACACCTCCGAAAGCGTTGACGATGGGAGAGCGGCCTGTCAGGCAGCACGCCTGAAGCGGGCGCCGCAGGAGCGGGCGGACAGCCCTAGGAGTTCGTGCAGCGCGGTTCCGTTCTCCGCCCAGCGCCGGAGTCTGTCCCGGTCGACCCAGTGGACGCCGTGCAGGTCGCCCCAGGCCATGGCGTCACGGGTGAAGGTGCCGTTGGTGACAACGACGGCGTGGTCGGCTCGGTGCGCTGGGCCGGCCGTCCCCTTCACGGTGTACATCACCGACGACCCCACCTTGCCGCCGACGCGGGTGTGCTTGGCTTGCAGGACGATCCGGCCGCGCTGCTGGTGGTCACCGATCACGTCAGCGGCCTGATCACCGCCACCGCCCACCCGGCGCGCCGGCCAGCCGTCACGGACCAGCAGATCCCGCAACGTGTACTCGAACTGCCGGTCGTCCATGGCATCGAACTCCGCCAGCGTGATCTGCAGCGCAGCCAGCCGTTCAGCGTCACGTCGCCGACCGCCCACGGCCCGCGCGACCCTCCAGGCGCCGACGGCCCCCGCCAGCAGGACCAGGGCCAGAAGGAACGGCCACGCGTCCTTGAGCGCCCAGACCGCCGCGGCGGCCGTCCGGACGGCCATGACCAGGACGGCCAGGGCCACGACGGCGGCCGAGAGGACCTCGGCCGCGCCGCGCGGGCGGCGAAGACGTAACCGCTTGCGTCCCATCAGCGAGTGGCCGGAGTGGAGATGGCCGGCTGCGGTTGCGCGGGCGGCGTCGTGTTCGTGGTTGTCTCTCCGAACCCGAACACCTGCCCCCACAACCACACGCCGGCCGCAAGGCCGGCGATCATCCAGCCGCTCATCCGCTTCCCGCTCCCCGGCTTCGGATTACGGCGGATGTGTCCGCGCACGTAGTGGAACCCGTCCGGCACCTTCGACATGTGTCCCCTCCCGTCGGCAAGCCGCACTCGCGGCCCGTCCCTGAAATTGGTGTAGCAGCGGGCACTGACAGAAACTGATGGATCATCACGAGGCCGAGCCGGGCCAGGACGTCATCAAGCCAGGCCCGGCACACCGCCCGGCTGCCCATCAGGCGGGAAGCCTTGACTGCTGACCTCGGAGAACGTCCTTTCTGGTGCCTATGTGGCCACCGTCGCCAACCGACGAAGTCCTGCGAGCTTCATCCGTCGGATGCCCCTCACCTGCGAAGAACGGCTGCGACCTGGTCAGGCTGTACCGCGATGGTGAATGGCGAAAAGCAACAGGAGCGCACTCACTGCTGGTGTGCGCCGGTGCCGCCCCCTGGGTTGAGGGTTCTCCGCGGTGCGCCGCGCCGTGTGAACCGCCCCCATCCGGGACCTGGGGCCCGGGGCTACCGGGCTGACAGCGGCGGCCTCGTCATCGACGCCGAACGGGAAACCATCATGGCTCGCGGCGCCGGCCAGCTTGCTGTCTGCCTTGGAGGAATTCGGCACTGCGTGCGCGTGGGTAACCCGGACGGCCCGGGCGGCGTTGAAGGAGACGTGACCACGACGATGCGGCTCACGCCTGTCATCGGCGTGCAGCGAAGCAGCGGTGAAACGGTTCCTCGCGCAGAGCTGGAGCCGATCTTCACCGAGTTGGCCCGGCGGTGGGAGACGGACGGCCGTCTCGTTCCCGGCCGGGCGGATGAGGAGTGGACGATCCTGGCCCGCCGGTCCCCCTGGCCCGGACGCTGACGCGCGGTGCGGGCACGGCCCCCACCGTCCCCGCACCGCATCCCAAGGAACCGCAGGCGCCCGCCGAGGGCGCACAAAACGACGCCGGGCAGCACGAAGCCCTGGTCCCGCGGGAGACCAGGGCTGTCGACAGCACGGCCTGGAAGGGGCGGAACCGGGAGCCGTTGACGCGGCCCCGACGCCAGAGCGCGGAATCGGGGGCCGCGGACTGCACCAGCCCGACGTGGGGGTCCAAACCCTCGAACAAGACTCCGGCCCGTCGGCTCACGCCCGGCCCGGACCGGGACAAGCTCGCCGAGGACCTGAAGAAGAAGTACGACTCAGGTGCGAGCATCCGGGCCCTGGCCGAGGAGACGGGTCGCTCCTACGGCGGCGTCCACCGCCTGCTCGAAGACGCCGGGGCCACCTTCCGCCCCCGGCGCGGAGCCCCGCGCCGCACCGAGTCCTGACCCGCGGGCCCGGGCGCACGGTGCACTCATGGCGAATCTGCACCGCCCGAAGCGCTACCACAGTTACTTACTGACTGGCGGAGGACATCGCGGTCCGTCGCGACGGCCCCGGCCAACCCGTGCCAGGGCCGTCGTGAACCTCGACGGAGACGAGGACCTGCCGAAGCCGATGGGAGCGGCTCGCCCGCACCCGTGCCGAGTTGCCCGCCCGTTTGGGCACCGGCCCGCCCGGCGAGCGCGAGGCCGACCGCGGCCAGCGTCGACCGCAGGCGCTCGGTCCGCCGACCGTACCGACGGGTCAACCCTGGCAGCTGTTCGGCGAAGGTCCGCCGCCCGCACGAGATCACCGGGCAGAGGAACCTTCGGACGCGTAAACAGAGAGCGACCCGTCTGCCTCCGCTGGGCACATCAGCAGGAAAGCGCAGGTAGGAGCTGTGAATTCGCCGCGACCAACTTCCGCAGCCAGGGCAATCGGACCCGGCCACAGTGCTCCGGGCCTCGATGCGTACCGCCTCATCGTTCACGTCGACCGACAGCACAGCCACGTCCGAGATCGACCGGAACAGTAACTCCTCCAGCCGGAGCACGACTTCTTCCACGGGCCGAACTGTCAGTCACATCGCTCTGGGGACGGATCATTTTCAGGCAGCCTCCCGCGGACCCGCCCACCCGACAAACGTCACTCAGCGTGGTGATCCGCTGAGTAGGCCCGGAGCGCGGTGCCGGGATTGCTCCCGGTCCGTTTCTCCGGACCTCTCGCCGAACCCGCCGTGCGTCTCTCAACGCAACGGGCTCTCCACGGTCTCTGCCGTCAGACGGGGTTCGCAGGCTGCCAAGGGTTGGGGATCGTGCTGGCTCGGTATCGGTAACGGCTGACCGTGACCGATGCGATCCGGAACAGCTCGTCCCCGTCCGCCGCGATCGGAAGCCACCGCCCGGTGGGGGTGGTGAACCGGCGGCGGATGTCGCCCCAACTCCATCGGTGACGTTCCCGCAGCATGCGGATGAGACGCCACCACACGAAGGCGTCGAGCCTGTCGAAGACATGCTTGGCGACAGCGTGCTTGAAGTAGTTGGCCCAACCGCGCATGATCTGAGTGAGTCTCTTCAGCACGGTGGCGAGATCCTGCTGCGATGTCCTGCCTGTCAGAGCACGGACCTTCGCCTTCAGCGACCGGATGGGCCGGTCGGCGATGAAGGTGTAGACGTGCCACTTGGTCGTGCCTCCTTTGCGTTTCCACTGGATGCGGAAGCCCAGGAAGTCGAACCCGTCGCTCATGTGCGTGATCCGAGTCTTTGCCTGTGACAGGCGCAATCCCAGAGGTTCGAGCACGTCAGCGACTTCTTCGCGCAGTGCCGCGGTGTCGGCCTCGGTGCCGTGCACCAGGACGACGAAGTCATCCGCGTAGCGGACGACCCGCCACGTGGGGTGACCTTTGCGGCGCCGGTAGGCGCGTTTGCCTTCGGTGGCCATTGCCCCACCTGGTTCCCATGGTCCGTGCAGGTGCTCGTCGAGCGCCGACAGGGCGATGTTCGCCAGCAGTGGGGACAGGATGCCGCCTTGCGGGGTGCCGGTCAGTGTCTCCTTGTTCTCGCCGAGTTCCGTGAGAACTCCGGCTTTGAGAAAGGCTTTGACCAGCGTCAGCACGCGCTTGTCCTTCACCCGGTGACGCACTCGGTCCATGAGAGCCGTGTGGTCGATCGAGTCGAAGCATGCCTCGATGTCCGCATCCAGCACCCAGCGATACCCCGGGTGCCGAAATAGTGGATCTCGGCGATCGCGTCCTGGGCCCGCCGTCGGGGCCGGAACCCGTAGGAGACCGGCTTGAAGTCGGCCTCGAAGATCGGTTCCAGCACCAGCTTCAGCGCTGCCTGAACGACCCGGTCCGCAATCGTCGGAATCCCGAGCTTGCGGACCTTCCGAGCCTCCCGGCTTGGGAATGCTGCGTTCCCGCACCGGCAAAGGACGGAACGAGCGTCCTTGAGGCGGCCCGCAGGTCGTACAGGAACGGGAACACCGATGACTCCTCGACATCAATAGCGGTCAGGCCGTCGACGCCGGGGTCCGGGCTCCCTGGTTGCCCGCGACCCGGTCGAACGCCACCAACAGCGTCGCCGGGTCGTGCACGAAGTTGAACAGGTCATCGAACCGGCGGCCGGGATCGGCCACCGTCCAACGGTGAAGCTTGGCCTGCATCTCCAGTACCCGGGCCCGAGGCCCGGAGCTCCGCTGTTCAGCGGGGCGTCTTCCGGCATTGCAGCATCCTTCCCTTCTCGATACCGCTGCCGCCCTTCCCCATGCGGCCGGCTTCCCGGCCTCGGAGTACTACGGCGGCTCCGCCCCGTCCCCAACCGATCGCGGTCGATGCGCCAGCCCAACAGCCTGCTGGCAGCAGACGACAGGGCGAGGTTCGGACGGTTCCCGTGTTCACTGTGGTTCGCTCGATGAAGGAGGAGCCCGACTGTGTCCCTGCGGCATCGCCACGAGTACGCCGCAGACTTTCCCCGTGGCCTCCCGGCCAGCTTTCGTAGACCGACCCAGGAGTTGTCAGACCACCCGAAAGGATGACCCGCATACGCACCGCTACCGGCCCCGATCCACCAGGTTCGAGCCGGAGGCACTTTAAGTGGGCGGTTCGTAAGACGATGTCCGTTTCTGGCTGAGGTGGGAGCAAGGCCGCTGGTGGAGGTTCTGTCGGCTATTGCTTCCTGGCGAAGTTGCCGGTGTCGGCCTCGGTGAGGATCCCGAGTTTGACCAGTCGTTTCAGCTTGGCGCGGGTGCCTTCGACGTTCTTCGGCAGCAGTTCGTGGCCAAGGGCTTCGCAGACGTCCTTGGCCCGTAGCGGCCCGGCTGCGTGGTTGAAGGCGTCGAGGATGCGGGGGTAGTCCGGGTGCTCGGGCAGATCCGGCGGGCCGGCCGGGAGCCGGTCGGCGAGGCCGATGACGGTCTTGCGGGTGATCGCGAGGTGCTCCAGGTGCGTCTCGGCCTCCCGCAACCGGGTCTGCAGGTCGTCCATCTGTGCGCGGAGGTCGTCGGCCAGGGCCTGGGCGGCGTCTTCCTGGAGGTCCAGGGCGTCGAGCAGGGGCCGGACGTTCACGCTGCCGCCGCCTGCGCCGTGCGCCAGGTGGGGGTGTTCGCGCCGGTGAGGCGTCGGGTCATGACGTGGGTCATCGCCCAGTAGACGCGGGAGGCGGAGGAGGAGGGGCGGTGCTCGTAGTCGCGGACCAGGCGCCGGTGCAGTATCAGGATCCCGTAGGTCTGCTCGACCTCCACCGCTTCGGCTGCGGCACGAACCCCTTGTCCTGTGGGTTGCGTCGGACGATCTCGACGTCGATTCCCAGGCCGGCGCCGTGCATGACGACCTGGTTCTTGAAGCCCTGGTCGACCAGGGCTTTGCGGACGGTTTTGCCGGCGTGCTCGGCGACCTGGTCCAGCAGGACGATGCCCGCGGCGTTGTCGTGGGTGTTCGCGGCGAGGACGACGACCGCGATGACCAGGCCGAGGACGTCCACGGCCAGTCCGCGTTTGCGTCCGGGCACCCGCTTGGCCGGATCATGGCCGGTCGTGGCGGCGGGGACCCCGGCGGCCGCATGGACACTCTGGGTGTCCAGGACCACCAGGGACGGGTCCTCTAATCGGCGGGCTCGTTCACGGACCTGGCAGCGCAGGAGTTCATGGATGACCTGGTCGGTTCCGTCGTCCCGCCAGGCGGCGAAGTAGTAGTAGGTCGCGCTCTTGGGCGGCAGGTCGTGCGGGAGGTAGGCCCACTGGCAGCCGGTCCGCCCCTGGTAGAGGATCGCGTTCACGATCTCCCGCATGTCGTAGGCGCCCTGGTGGCCGCTGACCGAGCGGTGCCGGTCCTTCCACGCGGTGATCACCGGCTCGATCAACGACCACTGCTCGTCCGATAAGTCACTCGGATACCGCTTGCGTTCACTCACCCGATCACATCACCAGATCAACAACCGCGGACCGGCAGATTCCGCCCTGCCACCACACCATTAGGCGACAGCAGATCCACTTAAAGACTCACGAACCGCTCACTAAGAGACGTAAAACGCCGGTTCCTCGCGTACTCTTCTCCATCACGCTCGCCGGACCCGCCCCATCTGGCAGTACTGGAAACGTCCCGGCTTTGTCAGGGCCGCTCTCGCCCTCCCCGGCATCACCCGGATCAGGCTGCCCTCAGCTTCAACCCGGCTGCTGCGACAGCGGGTTGGTGCAGGTCTTCCACCTCCACTCGAACCAACAGCGCCTCACGGCGCAAACACAAGTTGAGCCAGAACCACTACACGCGAACAAAGCCAAGCAGCAGAGCAGCACTCAACCAGACCTCAGTCCGTGTCGCACGCGACGTGTTTTCACTGCCTCTTGTTCGGCGGAAACGATGGGGCGCCGGGCCCGGAAAGCGAGTAGGCCAGATTCTCCATGCCCTATGGGGGCGGCGGCAGGCCGCGGACGCCGGGGCGGTGATCTACGCAGGGGCCGCCACCACGCAGTCCGGGTGGCCCCAGCCGCTGGCGTTCTTCGTGATCGTCTCGCCCTTGGCGTAGGGGCGTCCGCAGGAGCACCGGCCCGGGAACTTCGCTTTCACTGAACCACCGGAGGAAGGGCGCCTCGGACGGCCGATCGGCTCGAACGTGTCGCGACGGCCGGGGTCTCGGCCGGCGGCAGCGCCGAACCGGCCGCGGACCCGGCTGGCCGCTGTGTACGGGCGACGTGACTGGCCGCGCCGTCGGCCGCCGCGTTCAGCCGATCCCCGTCAACCTGGTGCGCCGGAGTGTGGACGAATTCCACGTCCCGGCCGGTCAGCAGCTGATCGATGGCCACTACCAGGTCCCGGTTGGCCACCGGCGAGCCTGCGGCCGTCTTCCATCCCTTGCGTCGCCAGCCCGGAAGCCAGGTCGTGACCGCCTTCATCGCGTACTGCGAATCCATACGCACCTCAAGCGGCACCGCCGGATCCGTAGCTTCCAACAGCCGCTGCAGAGCGGTCAACTCGGCCTGGTTGTTCGTCGCCCGGCCCAGTGGGCCCGCCTCCCAGGACGCCACCTCACCGTCCGCGTCGGCAATGACCCACGCCCAGGCCGCCGGCCCGGGATTTCCCTTCGACGCCCCGTCACACGCGGCAGTAATCCGTTCCACCATCTACCCGATGCTGCCACGTCCTCCCATGTCCATCTCGGTGGCCCCTCAACGGGCCCAGCAGCCCGCCAGGATCCAGCGCCACCAGCTTCATCACGCGACCGCCACCCGGGCCGCAAATAAGCCGGCCCCGGAGCAGGTTCACTCAGGCCAACCGGGTCTGCGCTCGCCGCCGTACGCAATGCAGTCCTGACCGCGCGGCAATCCTGGCGACCACCCCCAGGCGTACGGCGGCAACAGGCATCGCTGAGCGGTCGAAGGTCCTCAGCTGTTCCCGCACATGGGTCGCCGTCGCGGCGCTCCACCCGGTGCTTGGTACGCTCCTCCTCGCGGCGGCCCTGCTCGCTGGCACGGACCGGGAGTTCGCGATGTACGCCGGTGAGCAGACTCGTGCAGCGCAGTTCCCACCGTGACCGCGTGGCGTCCTTCGTACATGCTCTCGGGTGCGCTGGGCGTCTCCCTTCATCTCGGCTGCCTCAGTGAGCCTTTTCAGCTCTCACCCGCAGGGGTGGTGCCTTGCGAGGCGCTCACCGGCGAGTGGCCTGGGCAGAACTGGACTCCGGCTCCAGAGCTCGTCACCCGATCGGTGGCCACTCTGAAAATGCTCAGTGACAGGGATAGAGACCTCACTGTCAGTGTGGATCGCTACGCTGAATGGCTGAAGGCTGCAGCCTCCTAGATCTCAGGGTCCCGACCGTTAGGGGAAGGCCGTTACTGAGATTTTCGTGTTGTCGTCGGGTGGTGACGGTTCATGATCCCTGCGGTATGCCGGTGGGATGAGGTATTCGGAGGGTGGGGGCCTGACCGCTGAGCGTCGGGCGTTTCGTGAGGAGATCCGGCTTCAGGCCGGGCAACGGTTCGCGGCGGGTGAGAAGACCGCGGTGATCGCGAAGGACTTGCGAGTGAGCGTGCGGTCGGTGGAACGCTGGCGCCGTGCCTGGCGCGAGGGCGGCATGGAGGGCCTGCGTTCTGCGGGTCCGGCGAACTCACCGGCCATCACCGATGCCCAGTTCACTGTGCTGGAGGAGGAACTCGGCAAAGGCCCGGCGACGCACGGCTTCGAAGACGAACGCTGGACCCTGGTCCGGGTCCAGGCGGTGATCCGCCGTCGGCTGCGAGTGAGCCTGTCGGTGGCGACGGTGTGGCGGCTACTGAAACGGCACGGCTGGTCCTGGCAGGCGCCCGCCCGCAGAGCACTGGAGCGTGACGAGCACGCGGTGGAGCTGTGGAAGAAGGAGGTGTGGCCCCGGGTAAAAGGCTCGCGGCGGCCTCTGGGGCCTGGATCGTCTTCGAGGACGAGGCCGGCTTCTCGATGACGCCGCCCCGTGCCCGCACCTGGGGCCGGCGCGGGCATACCCCCGTCATCCGCGTGCGTGGCAGGTCCCGCCGCCGGACCTCGGTTGCCGCGCTGTGTTGCTACAAGGCCGGCGAGAAGAGCCGTCTCATCCACCGGCCCCGCACGCACCTCCTGCTCAAGGGCGCCCGCAAGAGCTTCTCCTGGCAGGACTATCGCGACCTCCTGGTGCGGGCACACATCCAACTCGACGGACCGATCGTGGTGGTCTGGGACAATCTCAACACTCATCTGGCCGCGGGGCTGAAGCGGTACGAGGCCGAACACGACTGGCTCACCACCGTCCGGCTTCCGCCGTATGCACCCGACCTGAATCCCGTCGAGGCCGTCTGGTCACTCGTGCGCAGAGCAATGGCCAACACCGCTTTCACCACACCCGACGACCTCGACCGCAAGCTCCGCAGCGAGTTACGCAGGATCCAACTCCGACCCCGTCTCATCGACGGCTGCCTCACCGCCACAAGACTGGCCATCAACCCACCGACCCCACCCTGAAAACCTCAGTAGGCATGGAGGCAGTTGCGAGGATTGCTGGCGAAGGGGCTGGCGATGGGCTTTGACAACCGGCAGATCCAAACAGCGGTGCAAGGTGGGCCGGAGTCTGACGAGCCGTTGCTCTGTCCGACCGATCCGGTCGATCTCGACTTCTTCCGTGAGGAGTACCACGGTGAGTCGTTCTGGTGTGGTGTCCTGCTGGGTGGATGCGGTGGGCAACTGACGACGAAGCGGTGTAGCAGCCGCGTGAGCCACTTCGCTCACTTCCCGGATCCTGATGGGCTGTTGCCCGAATGCGGGCGTCGGGCCCGCGGGGTCAGCAGTGCCGACCATCTGTACGTCAAGGCGGCCACCCATGCGTGGTTGCGTCGTCAGGGGCACACGCCGCGATACCACTTCATTGTGCGAGACGACGTGCCTGTCGGCTCCGTAGTGGAGATCGAGTTGGACGGCCACACCCTGCGCATTCACATGAATCCATCTGTACCGCCCGACTGGGATGCCGAGGGTGGTGGAGAACTCATTCTGGGGCCGGGTGTTCGTATCGACCCCGTCCGGCTGGCACGCCGGGGCTATGTCAACCGCGTCAAGCTCGAGAGCGACGGGCACAACCGTGTCCTGCGTTTTGGCACGGAGGTCCCACACGAGGGGACCACCTGGGGCTTCCACCCCTCAGACTGCGAAATCACTGGTGGAATGCTGCGGACGCCTGTTGTCGCGCGGATCTGGAGCACCGCCAAGCGCGTCCCAGCATCAGCTCCGGCGCCGGATTCCTCCCCTTCGCCTGCCTCTCAGGAGGGGACGCCCCGTCTCTCACCGGTCGTCACGGAAGCCCGTGAGCCGGTGCAGATCGGTACGCTGGTCCGCCGAATCAACACCGCTGTCCGCGAGCATGAGACCGCCGTCGCCCGCCGGCTGTGCGCAGATGCCGAGGGCGAGATGTCCCGGTGCGAGGGCGTGGCTCTCCACCATCTGCAGGCGGCTGTCGAGAAGGCCAGCGAGTGGCTCAGCACCCAGGACCGTCTTCGCCGGGTGCTCTTCAACCGCCTCGAGGAAGCCGAGCGAAACAACGACGCGTTGGTGGCGCGATCCCTGATGGGCCAGGTCAACGCCGTCCTCGCACACGATGATCCGCCGAGCAAGGCGGAGGCGGGCATCGTGGCCGCAGTCAGAGGACTCAAGCCGCCTCGTCGGCCCCAGCCAGCCCGTCCCATCCAGTCCCGGACGAAGCCGGCTCCGGGGACGAGCACGCCGCGGGAGGAACGGCGTGCTCGACGCATCGCGCTCGCGGAGGCCAGGAGCTTGCTCGGCCGTCTTGACGCCAAGTGTCTGCCCGCCGCAAAGGAGCAGCGGCTCATCAGGGATCTGGCCCGAGTCACCGAGACCGCCGGCGAATGGCTCTCCGTACGGGAGCGGGGTGATGTGGAGAGGTGGATCAGTAAGCTCGCCGCCCAACAGCGACAACAGGACGCTGACGACACTGCGAAGCCGGCGCCTTGCGCGCCTGTGAGCTCCTCGGTGCCAGAAGCGAGTGACCGACTCGGGCAACCTCGGCTCTCCCCCGACGTCCATGCGTCGGCGGCAGCAGCCGTGCGTGGAGCGCTGAAGAAGGCCGCCCGCGAGCAGACCACGACCAGTTGGGCTCGCCTAGGTCACCAGCTCGGCTCAGCCTTGCCGCCAATGGGCAACGCCGACCGTGTGCAGGTGTTGATCCTGGTTGACCAGGCGACCCCCCCCAACGAGCCGCTGCTGTGTTCATTGCTTGCCGCGGGCGACCTGGAGGTCCGCAAGGACTACCGCAGCGTGGCGGCTGCCCTGAGTTTGGAAGCACCAATCGACGATGAAGATCTCCGAGACGTCGTCGAAGCTGACGTCCAGCAGGTGTTCGACACCTGGCACAACCGCTGACGCCGCCCCAGTGCTTCGGCGCTGCGGCGCGGCTTGTCGCACTGGCCGCACGATGTGCGACCGTTCCAGGTGAAGGCGATCGGTACGTTGCGCGGGCTTCCGTTCTGCGATGTCGGCCAGGGCGGGTCCCGTCACGGGCCGGCGGCTCCTGGCTGATCGGGCAGTTCGGAACCCTGCGTCGTCAGTCGCGGCGACGTTTGGGCCTCGGCGGCGGTCCGTAGGCCAAGGCGAGAGCATTGCGTACTGCAACACGTCCGGCCGCTCGGAAGGCTCTTGGGTGGGAGTCCACTTCGTGGACACGCATGTTGCGCAGCACAACCGCTACCGCCGCAGTGGTTCCGGCGCCCAGCTCAGCCAGTTCTTCGCGGATGCCCGTGCTGAGGGCCGTTTGGTACGTGGCCAGCTCTGTTTGGCTCATGGATCCGTGAGCAGTGAAGTGGGCTGCCACCTCGAGCACGATTCCCTCCTCCCATGGCTCGAAGTCCACGGTGACCTCCGCAAAATCGGAGGGGCAGCTGCTCTGACGGGCATATACCGCTCGGACACCCCGGATGGGGTGGGGAGGGAAGGTTCTGGCTTCGGAGTCCACGTGACCACGGTAGTCCGAGAGATGGATGGTGCGGCCCTCGCCCTGCGCTCTGCTGACCGTGCTGACTGCCTTCAGCTATCCGTTCTGCTGGGCGAAGTCGCCGATGTGGAGCGAGCGGCCACTCCCGTCCTGGGCGCGTCGAAGCGGCACCGTAGGTGCTGGCACGTACTCGAGCCACTCCGTCGGGCGTGGCCCTCAGCGTGGGCCGGAGCTTACTCGTCCTTGGCCCGCGCCTGTTCAGCGCCAGGGTATGTTCCGCCATGGGCTGCCCTCATTCTCTGTCAGGAGACGGTGGGCAATGAGGTTCTGTTCGTACCATTTCCCGTACTTTTCGTCGTCGAAGCGCAGCACTCTGCCGAGTGCGTAGGCGGCGGAGAAGTCTTGCCATGAGTGGTAGGCCGACTTGCTCAGTGCTCCGGCGTGCACGATCGCTTGTTCGGCCTCGTGCGGGTTGCAGAACCGGGCTGACAGGCCCCAGCGGGCCAGGTTCACGGCGCGCCCGTAGTCGTAGGCGACTGTGGTGGTGACCCTGCCGTCCGGCGGGAGCAGCCCGTCGGCGCGGAACCGGGCCTCGTAGCGGATGATGCGTCGCACCAGGTCCTCGATGTCCTTGACCTTGGCCTGCCCCGCTCCCAGGTCTTGGGCGTGTCCCGCGGCTGTCTCGCGCCACAGATCAGCCGTCGGCATCTCACCGAGACCGGCCCGCAGCTCTTCACGTACCCGCAGGGCGAAGTCGGGCTCCGGCGGGCTGTTGCGCGCGTCCAGAAGGTAGCCCAACTGGGCTTGCCACTCGGAGCGTTCGGTGATGCCCCAGATCTTGCGCAGAAAGCTGAGCTCGTTGGAGTACTCGTGGTAGACGGTGCCGACCTCGTTCCACGGCACATCGTTCACGATCGCCAGGTGCACGCCGCAGGCGAGGCCGTAGGCGAGCGGCCCTTGGAGCGCGCCATGCCGAAGCCCGATCAGGCGGGCCCCGTCCGGCTGATCGCTCGGGACGCAGTACCGGCGCCATGCCTTGCGGTCCTGGGGCGTGGCGGCGAGGAGGACCTGTGCCGGAGTGCCGCCGTTGACCGCCAGCAGCTCATTTGGGTCCCAGTCGAACTTGGATATCCACTGGAGAGAGACGCCGTGGAACACCCATTCGGGATGCCACGGCGGCAGCATTCCGCGAGTGAGGACCGGCTTGCAGCTCCACCCGGCCGGGTTCCAGTGCGAGCGCCAGGTGACCCTGTCGGGAGCGGCGTCGACCTCGGCCTTCGGCGCGCCGATGTAGAGCTCGGCGCCGGCCAGCACCCGCAGCTGCCCGGCCACGTCGCCGCGCATCCCCGCTTCGTGCAGCAGGCGCTCAGTCTCGGATGGTGCCGCCCAAGAGGCGGGGTACCCATGCCCGTGCGGGATGTGTGGGGGATGGGGCTGGTTCGTGTTCATCAGGTTTTCCGGCCGAGACTCGAAGGGGGACACGCCCGTACTGGTGCAGGACCGTGCTGCGGGCGATGTGGGACGGTGAATGCAGGAGGATCAGCGTGCGGCCGGGCCCGCAGCGGATGGAGTCCTTGTCGCGAAGGCCCGTCGAGTTCCGTTCGTGTGTCGTCAGGCATCGATCCCTGAAACTGCCAATAGTCCGTTGGCATCCAGCACTTGTCTCTCCCCGTAGTCACGCACCGATCCTATGTAGCCGAATGCGGAGTCCTAGGCGACGGGTGGTGAGGAACGTCTGCCTGCCGTCTGGCAGCTGCAACGGCGCCGGATGCGGCACCGACGGTCAAGCCACGGAGCGCCGGTTACCGATGTCGTCGACTGGGCGGTCCAGCGGTGGAACAGGTAGGGGTCTGCTGACACCACCGCCGAACAGCCGCCAGCTGTTGGAGCACGGCGAGACGAAGGAGTGGCGCGCAGCGCACTGGGAAGAAGGGTGTGTCACCCCTGCCTGGGAAGCCACTGCGCGAGCGTGCGGGCGGTACCCCGTCACAGCAGGCAGTGCGAACACCAGCCGTCGAGCAGGCGCACGAGCACGCTCGACCACTTGGCCGCCAACCGACAGGCTGGAATTGTCGAGTTCCACGGAGCCATCACTGCGGCTGCTGCGTCCCCTTCTGCAACGAGTGGAAGGGGGGGCGACGTGCAGAACAGGACGGGGCGTCAGGTCCGGGCGCGGCTGGCAAGACAACGGGGCAGGCCGGGCCGGGTGCGAGCCCGTCAGGCGCCGGCAAGGCGGTGGTGGAACCGCGTCGACTGGGTGAGAGCCGGGACGATCGCCGCGATCGTCTTCGGCATCGGAAGTGTCGTGCTGACCGGAGTAGCGACGTACTTCGGGGCGATGGTCGCGAAGGATCAGTTGGAGCAGTCGCAGGAGGATGCCGACCGGAGAGTGCGTGAGCAGGCATCGCGCGTCTCGTTTTGGAAGGAAGGTGAGCTGACCGGCGAACGGCTGTACCTGATGAACAGATCGCCCGATCCCGTGACCAACGTCATCCTCCAGGCGGAGGTCAACCTGGACTGGAGAGACGGCACGACCACCACAAGGGGATGGAGAGTCCTACGGCTTGCACTGCAGCCCTGTTCGGTCACGATCTTCGAACGGAACAAGATGAGCGTGTGGGGCGACCCCAAAAGATGGGGCGAAGAGCCCGAAGAAACGCGCCTCACCCCCAAGCGCGTGAGCTTCACCGACCACGGCGGCGCCATATGGGAACGGCGAACCGACGGCAGCCTGCACCGACTGAACGAGCGGAGCGACTCCATCAAGGAGACTCCCAGGTGGAGGGCCATCGCATACGAGGGCGAACCGAACGTCAAGCCAGTCGAGGAGTGCGGCAGCTCAGGAAGCTAAAGTCTGTAGCGCCCGGCTTCCTATGTGGTCAGAGCGTCGTGGAGTTCGCGTACGGCGAGTTCGCGGTGGTGCCGGGAGGGGATTGAGCGGTACAGGTCTGTGGCCCGGCGGTGAACGAGCCCGGTGCGGTAGGGGGCGGGGAGCCCGTTCAGCACGGTGACCGTGCGCCGGCATGCCTGTTCGGGGTCGCCGTCGTGGTGGTCGCATGCGGCCGCGTCGATGGTCAGCAAAGTGCGGGTCATGGTGCTGGTGGGAGCGGACAGTTCCAGGGCCCGTTGCTGGCTTTCGCGGGCGCGCCGGGTGTCGCCGAGCGCGGTGAAGGCGTGGGAGAGGTGGACGTGGTGTTTCTGCTCGCCGTGGGTGAGCCAGGTGTCGGCCCGTGCGGCGGCATCGAGCCGCTCCATGAGCGCGTCGGCGTCCGCGACTGCTTGGCGGGCTTCCTCGGGCTGGTGGGACAGGGCGTAGGCGCGTGCGGCGACGGCTGCGGCCAGGGTCGCCGCGGCGGTGGGCCGGTTGCCTGCGGTCTGCCGGGCCTGCTCGGCCCGCCCGGCCGCCGTTTGGGGGGCGCCGTAGTTGAGGTCGAGCATTGCTTCGCGGGCCAGTACCCAGGCATGCAGCTGGCGGTCGCCGGACTCCTTGGCCGCCCGACAGGCGGTGACGAACCAGCCGCGGGCCTCCTTCCGCGCGCCGAGGTCGTGGAGCACGATCGCTGCCATGCCTGCCATCTGTCCGGCGGTGCGGCACACCCGCACGCGTGTGGCGACCGGCTGGGGGGCGGCCAGCATGGGGTGGAGGTCGGCGAAGTCGGTCACGAGGTCGGCGAGGACGCGGGTGGGTGGCTGGCCGTGGTAGCCGTAGCCGTACGTCTCGGCGGCTGCCTCCAGGTCGGACAGGTCGGCCGGGGCGGTGTCGGTGGCGAGGGCGAGGTCGAGCGACTGGCGTGTGTCGGTCAGGGCGGTGAGTGCCGGTGTGGTGAGGCCGGCGGCGAGTGCGCCGCGCAGCACCTGGCGGCGGTTCATCGGGTCGTTTCCATCGTGGGACTCCGGGTGGGGTGTCGGAGAGCTGTGCTCCCAGGGTCGCGCAGCAAGCCCGAGAAGGGCACCGGGAATGCGAAGTCCGTCCGCGATGCGCTCGATCGTGGTGAGCGTTGACACGGCCGCCTCACCGCGGGCGATCTTGGAGACCCGCTCGGGCTTCATGCCGCAGGCCTCTGCGATCCGGTAGTAGCTGATCCCGCTCTTGCGTGCCGTGGCGAACACTGCGGTGAAGTCGCGTCGTTGGGCGGCGTCTCAGGGGCCAGAGGGCAGTACCGGGCGAGTGGCAGAACCAACCGCAGGGGTATTGATGGGAGGAGGGGCCCTGAGCCGGGCACAGTGTCAGGGCCCCATGGGCGCGTACCCGTGGGGGACGGATCTAGCACGCGTCACAGGATTAACGCCGCTGGGCACCAGTTGGTCACGGCGCTAGGAGTGCGCACATGCTGATGGTGACACAGAGGTGCAGCAGCTCGCGATCACCGTGGGCTGCTCCCATAGCCGACGCTGCCGCTGTGGTCATCGCGCGTCACATCGGCAGGAGATTGGCTGAGCTGAACACTGAGTGCCTGCTTCTAAGCCGCGGTTCTGAGTAGCCTGGCGTCCTACGCTGGCGTGGTGTCCGAGGACGCCGGTTGGGCCGGCGAGAGCCGGGAATCGCGCCGCGTCGATCCGCCTGAAGACAGCCCCTTCATGAAACCGGCCTGCGTGGGGTCGGCGTCCCTCCAAGAGCGAACAGGACGACCCCACTGGAGGGCATGCCCATGATCAGTACCGCCGCCCGCTACCTCTATCTCACCCGGCACGGCGAGGCGTCGTCGGACGAGAGCCAGCTGACCGACGCGGGCCGCCACCAGGCCACCCTCCTCGGGGAGCGGCTCCGTGGGGTCCCGCTGACGGCGATCCATCACGGGCCATTCGCCCGCGCGGAACAGACCGCCCGGCTGGTTGGCGAACGGCTCGACGGCGTCCCCCTGCGGCGCTCCGACGCGGCCGGCGACTACATCCCCTACTTGCCGACACGCGAGGAACTGCCGCCCGAGGCAGCCGACGCCTGGCTCAAGTTCCTGGACCAGTTCACTGCTGAGGAACGCGACCAGGGACCCGCGCTCGCGGCGGCGGCGCTCGCGGACTTCACTGGACCCGTCCTTGGCGACAAGCCGTGCCACGAACTTGTCATCACCCATAACTTCCTCGTCGGTTGGCTCGTCCGAGCCGCCCTCGACGCGCCGAAGTGGAGGTGGCTGGGCATCAACCACGCCAACGCGGCCCTGACCGTCATCCGCTACGCACCCGACCGCCCCCCGTCGGTTCTCCTCTTCAATGACACCGGTCACCTCCCCGCCGAGCTCCGTTGGACAGGCTTCCCGCAGGAGCTCCACGTCTGAGGCCCAGGCCGCTTCCTCCGAATCACCGGACCGACTATGGTGCCCCCGACGTGGAGGGCTGCCAAGCCTTCGGGATCACCGCACGCAAGCGTGAGGCTCGCATCGACATCACTCGAAGCACCACGGATCAGGAACACGTACTTGGGGGACGCGGACGTTCTTGCCATCGAACACCGCGTCCTAGGACGGCCCAGTCCTTGCAGCAGCGTTGGACCGGCGGCCCGGGATGGGTTCACGCCGCCTGCAGCCGTCGCCACCTTCGCCATTGGACCAGTCGTCGAGGCAAGTGGGCCGGCCTGTTGCCACAGAGGCCAAAAGGGGTAGAAGGTGGAACGACAAAGCGTCCCTCCTCATCTGGGTTGAGGAGGGACGCTGTCGCGTTGCTGCCCGGCCTGCGGGGTGGTTACACAGCAACAGGGCCGAAGGAATCAGCCACTGCAGCCTCTACGAACTGACTCCATGCCTGTGGCTCGAAGCCGAGACACGGGCCCTGAGCGTTCTTCGAGTCACGGACGTACACCTTGGCTTGAGACGCGGGGACGGCGCACTCGACGCAGTCCCCTCCGTTCTGACCGCTGTAACTGCTCTTCCGCCACTTGAGCTGCTCTTCCAAGGGGGACTCTCCCATCCGGTTCTTCTCTAGATCCGCCGGTGCGACGGCTTCCAGGCATGCGACCTGGAGGTCTAACTGTCAGAGTCTCCCCTAGGACTTCTGAGGGCCATAGCCGAGGCCGCTCCTGAGGTGGCCTTCAGCCATGTCCGGCGCTCAGTTCCACGTCGCCATTCGGCTACAAGGCCGATATGGCGGATTTGATCATCCGCTCGGACGCTTCGGTGGACGCGGCGAGCTCCCTGAGCTTGCTGAACGCGTCGCTAAACGGAGTGACGACTGACTCATCCGACAGAACGCCGCCGTCCACGAGGTTTTCCAAGTAGGCGAGATCACCCACGGTTTCGTCTGCGAAGTCGAGGAGGGTGAAGGGGCCGTGCATCGCAGGGTGCGCGCCGGCGGAGAACGGGAGTACATGCACGTTCACATGGGGCGCGGCGGCGAGCTTGAGTAGCCGTTCGAGCTGCCGACGCATGACCCCACCGGGGCCAATCGGCCGGCGGATTACCGCCTCGTTCAGGACGATCGTGACGGTGGGCGGCTGCGGCCGGTCGAGGATGCTTTGGCGCTTGAGTCTGACCTCGGCTTGGACTTCCTGCGTCTTCTCGTCGGCGTCCGAAAGGCTCAGGATCTCCCGCGCGTACTCGGGATCTTGGGCGAGGCCGGGGATGAACTCCGACTGATAGATGTCCAGGGTCGTGGCTGCTGCTTCGAGCCCAAGGTACGCCTGGAACCACGCGGGGATGGTGCCTTTGAACGGCTTGAGATCCCACCAGTCCTTGCGGGTCTTCGTGATCTTGGCGTAGTTCTCCAGCTCCTCGCGCAACTCGCGAGGAGCCTCGTAGAGGTCGCAGAGGAGGCGGACATCGCCGATCTCGACTGCGGTGTCCTTGGTCTCCAACCTCGTCATCCGTGCCGTCGACCAACCAAACTGCTTGGCCACCGACGATGCCGTCAGTCCCCGGGCATCTCGCATCCTGCGGAGCTGCAGCCTGAGCAGGATGCGGCACAGGGCGACCGATCTGTCGTCCGTCGCAGCCATCTGTACTCCCTCGTCCGTGACTTGTCGTCAGTCTGACGGCTCGTGATGTCTTCATCAATGCCTGGTGGTTCGAAGTGACGATAGTCGCCACGCCAAGATCGCACATCGAGAAGAAGTGCTCTGCGAAATTTTCGCAGACTGGCTTTACGTAGCGAAGAAACCACTGCAATACTCCAGAGGTCGCAACAGAAGGCAGTTGAACGCTCACGCCTGGTAGGCGCTGATGTGCGCCAGCCGTGCCACCTCGACGCGAGGAATCCCGTCATGCTTCTCAGCTCGCATGAGCCTGCCCAACCCGGATGTCGGGCGTTACCCGCCGAGTTAGGCCGCCTGACAGGTCACGCCCCCGCTGGGGCAATGCCAGGTCGACCGTTCGGTGAAGGGTGGCAACGTTCACCGTGCCACCGAACCCCGGCGAGGCTGCCCGCACGTACGCTCCGCGAGCGACGGGCGCTAGCCCGCCGTGTGGGCAGGTGCCAGCAAGGGTTGTCCTTCTCGTACGACGAGGTCAATCCGGCCGCTTCAGTGACCTTTCGGTCAGGAGCGTTCCTCCGCGTTCGTCCAGTAGTCGCGCAGCATGTCGGTGGGCCACTCCGGCTGGTGCACGGGGCCGCGGGGCAGCATTTCTTGGAACACCGGCGCCAGGTCGATGACGGGGGTGCCGTCGTCGGCGTCCAGGTCGAGCACGTGAAGATCGCGGCCCTCGACTCGAAGGAGCCTGGGGTACGAGGTGGCGATGCGGGCGGGGCGTCGGTGGTTGCGGTGGACGAGTCCGCCGGTGGCCGGCCATGCCGGGTTGTCGCGAGGGCTGCGGGGCTCGAGCTCGATGTCCTGGTCCGAGCCGAGGCTGAAGTGCCACGTGACCTCGATGTGGCTGAACTCCTCGATCCCTTGCAGGGCGCCTTCAGGGATGCTCGGCACGATACGGATGATCGACTCGACGTTGCCCTTGTAGTCGTCGAGGCGGCCCCTGTGTCCTCCGACGACTCTGCCAATCACCGGCACCGTGATGTGCTCGTCGAACACGCTCTGCCCCTCGTGGGTCTCCGGCGGTCCGAGAAGCCGCCCTGCCCGAACCTATTGCTCTTACGGTACGCGTCAGCCTGCGAGGAGCACTGCGCGGGCCCTGGCGTCCAGCTCCGCAGCCTGGCTGCCCGCACGGTTGCGGAAGGGCGACAGCGCCCGTCGCATCTGGACGACCGTCTCCTTGGCCCGGCCCGACTGCACGCCGGTCATGGCGTCGAGTGCCTAGCCCCAGGTGTCGCAGGCGAGGTCGAGATGCCCCTGCTGTGCCTGGACGGCGCCGAGGTACCCCAAAGTGACGGAGTGCGTCCGCGCGAACTGCGCGCGTCGTGTCCGGACGCTGTGACTGAACTGCTTTTCGGCACCTTGAACGTCGCCGAGGTCACGCAACGCTGCGGCAGTCTCATGAGCGAGGCTGGCCTCGGCGAAGAAGAACACCCTGGTCGGCTCATCGTCGCCTGCGCTTGCGCGGCCGAGGTCCCGCTCGGCCTGCAGCAGCGCGGCCACGGCGGCCTTCTTCTCACCGGCGGCTGCCAGGCCGCGGGCGTGCACGACGCCGAGCAGCGAACGCTCCCGCCAGCACGCTTGCGCGTAGCGACGGCTGGACAAAGAGGCTTCGGCGAGTCGTACGGCTTCCTGCGGCTTGCCCAGGTCGACCGCTTGGTGAGCCATCGCCCGCAGCACGTGGCCGGCCAAGGGGGCATCTGCTGCTTCCTCCGCGAGTTTCGTGGCTATCGTCAGCCACCGCTGCGCAAGAGAGTGTTCCCCTCCGTCGAAGGCGGTCCAGCCAGCCAGGTAGGCCAGTTCTGCGGCTGCCGAGGTCATGCTGCGTCGGATCTCCTCGGTGGGGAATCTGCCGCTCAGCAGTTCCGCGACGTCGGTTCGCAGGTAGGCGACGAGGGCGATGCGTCCGGCGCGTCCGCCGCGCTTTTGGTCACGGCGGGAGAAGATGGCGGCCATCTCTCGGACATCCTCGACATCCTGAGACGTGACGAGGTAGTTCGACAGAGGTCTGCGCGCATGGGCCCGTTCTACGGCCTGTTCGAACCACTGCTCCTCGGGGAGGGCCAGCGCGGCCACCGAGTAGACCGAGGTAGCCAGCAGTTGCCGGCGGTCGATGTCCATGTCAGTGCTCCCGAGCGTCACCAGCGTCGTCAGAGTGTCGTCGCTCCACGCCGGCGGCTGCGGCTGCGGATCAGTGTCCGTCGCAAGCCCGATGTCTGCGAGCGTGACGATGCGACCGAGGCCACGGGAGAGCGTCTCGGCCAAGATACGGGCTGCTGGCGAGGCGGGGACTACGCCGCTGACCCACTTGGCGATGTGGGACTGGCCGACGCCGACCAGTTCCTCGACACCATGCTCTTGTGCCACCGCCCTGACGCGAGCGGCCAACCGGCTTTGGGACAAGCCCAGCGCTGCAATCGCAGCGGCCAGTTTGACGTTGCGCGTGCGCCCCATGGTGCGCCCCTGCCTTCGAAACGATCTTTCATCGCGTTCATCGCATCTGCGGGCCGGCCGGGATACCGCCCAGGCCTCAGACGCGGTTCTCTCGTGCAGACGATATTCCCGCAACGCCGGGACTGCGCAGGTCTTTTGGCCACCTCACGCTTACGAGCTCGGCCCAGGCCCGAAAACAGCTCATCGGTCAGTCGAGAGAAGGAGTTCACCGTGCACGAGAGGACGCATGGGACGCCGATTCGTCCGCGGTTGCACGGTGGGGCAAGTCGAGGAGCATGTGTGATGACGACCGATTCCCCCCGCTGCTCCTCCCCCGAGAGGCCGGACGGCGTCGACTCCGCAGCGCCCCGCCCGTTCGAGTTCGCTACGGCTCTGGCAACAAAGCGCGAAGCAATCGGCCCCATCCGGCACGAACTGGTGGACTTACTGCGGAGTTCCGGACTCGCGCACCTCGCGGATGAATTCGTGTTGGGCGCCCAGGAGCTCATGGCCAACGCGGTGATGCATGGCTGCCGCCGCATTCACGAGGGCACGATCACGGTCTCGGTCCGCTGCAATGGACGGCGTATTCGGCTCAAGGTTCAGGACCCCTCGGACGAGCAACCCCGGGTGCGCGACGCTGCACATGACGACACGAGTGGCCGCGGCATGCTCATCGTGGAAGCCTTCGCCGACTGCTGGGGAGTCGACGCACCGTCGGAGGGCGCCGGGAAGGCGGTGTGGATGGAGATGTCCTGCACCCCGTCGGGCCGGGAGGCGGCATGAGCCTCCTCAGTGTCGCCCGCGCTGCCATGAGTCGGCGTACCGCCCGAGTCACCAGCGCCCCCAACTCGATCGCTACTGCAGCAGCGAAGACCATCACCCTGGTGCTGGACGAGGAAGCCCCGGTGCTCGACAGCGACCAGGACGTCCACGACCTGCTGCTCATGCTGCGCGGGCACGTCATGCAGCTCGGCCCGGCCGCACACACGATGACGGGCCCGCTGGCTGAGGCGCTCAGCGCCGCGCAGGACCTTTCGGCCAAGGAGATGCCAGCGGAGTATGTGCAGGCCCGTGCGCATCTGCGGAACCTGGCGGCCACGGTGCAGGAGCTGCTCGCAGAGATGAGAGCAGCGGGCGCGCTGTGTGCTCACCACCCCGAGTGCCCGTCCGCCGAGGCCAGCGACGGCCAAGCGGCGCAGATCCGCATACACCGCCCCGAGGCCGGATGGAGCGTCTTGTGCAACGGGATGCTGCTCTTTGACGACACAGGCTGTCTCAGGCCGGATGGCGTGATCCTCAAACCGCGCCGGCCCCTGCCGTCGGCACAAGAGGCGCAGCAGGCGGTGAGCAGGTGATCGCCCAAGATCCGTCGTCCGCCGTGCAGCACCTCGATGGGAACCCCGCCATGCTGCAAGTCGTCGCGCCGCCGCCCACAGAATTACCCCAGGCGCCTGCCCAGATCGTGCTCGGCCTCTACCTGCGTGGCCTGCGCAAGGCGAAAGGCGAATCGCTGGAGGCTGCGGCCCGCGTCGCCGGCCAGTCGGTATCGGCCGTCAGCCGGTGGGAGCGCGCCAAGTCACCGATTCCCCCGTCCGCGCTGCAGAATCTGCTGCTCCACTACGGCGTACACGGGCCGCACGCCGACTTCCTCCTCCGAAGCCTGCCGCCGCACGACTACACCCGCAACGAGCACAAAGAGCACGGTTACGCCGCGCGTGCCCCGTTCGACCACTGGGCGGATGTGGCGGGTGAGGAGGCGACGGCGCGCTACATCGCAGTGATGCGGACAGCGAGCGAGTTCATCCAGTTCTCCATACAAGTCCCCGCAGGCCTGCGCACTCAGGCGTACCAGGAAGCGGTACTGAACCCCGCCGTTTGCCTCCGGCCGGATGAACCGGTGCTCGGGCTGCCCCGGTGGGTGCACGGCATCAGGTGGGCCGAGGGGCAGCAGCGGACGGTGGTGCTGGACGAGATCGTGCTGACCAAGCCGGTCGGCGGCCGCAAGGTGATGGCCGGTCAGCTGCGGCATCTGGCCGACCTCGTGAGCCGTGAGGGATCAGACCCGGAAGGTCTGTTCATTCGCATCTTGCCGATGAGCCCGGTGCTGTTCATTCACACAGTCCACTGGCCCGCCGAAGTGACCCTTCACGGCCACCGGCTGGTGACGACTTTCGGCTTCTTTCCCAGCTACGAGACCGGCTCCCGCGCTGCGAGGACCGTGAGCGCCGGCCTACGCGAGGCACTGTCCGCCGCCTGCGGCCGTGAGGAGACGTACGAGCTGCTCGTGCGCGCCGCGGACGCGATGGAACGGAGGGCCGCCTCGTGACCGCCGCCCGACTCCTCGCCCGGCTGCTCGGACCTCCCCACGCCGGGGCCATACAAGGCCCCAGCTTCTTACCCCCACCCACCACAAGCAGGAAGTCACCAATGTCCATCAGGGTCCTTGGCCGCACGTCGCCGGCGTGCCGCCCAAAGCGCACCCCCAGCGGATTGCCGGAACCCGGAGATCAGCATGAGGCCGCCTGGGTCAAGGCTGCCGTAGCCCGCGGCGGTCATGCGCTGCCCTGGAGGACCGAATGACCGTATTGGGAGCGGTCATGACCGCAGGGCTGGTTGCTGCGATGGCGGCCTTGGTCGTCATCGCCGCGACTCCGAATCAACCCCCGGGTTCCGAACCGGCCGACAGCCATACGCCTGAGGAGCCATGAGCACCGACCCGACGTCCGCCGACGGCACGAACCCACGGCCGCAGCCCGTTCCACAGATTCCCCGGCGAAGCTGGCGGCCCTCGCGCAACGCAATCCGTATCTCCGTGTTCGCCGTGGCCATGATCATTCTGATCATCGCGGGTGAGATCCGACGCGTCTGACGCCGCCGACCACTGTGCACCACGACGCGTCGCCTGCCGAAGGCGACCCCATAGCCCCGTTCTGGTGCCGCGCCACTTCCTCCCCCGCTAGGGCGCGGCACCAGAGCGGACCCCACGCTCGTACCGATCACAAGATCCACCCCCTGGTCCTTACGCCCGATCGTCCTGGCGCTCAGCTACCGCGCTCGCCCTTCCGTCCCCGACGGACCCCCGTCCCTACCGGAGAGCTGATGACTCCCCTACTGAGCACACGCCACCCCAGGCAACTCCACTTGAACGAGGTGCCACTCCCGGTGACATTGCCGCCGGCCTTCGACATCGTCCACGTCGGTATGGGACTGGGCGTGTCCACGCTCGACTCCATGATCGACAAGGGTCAGGCGGTCGGTCCGTCGCTGTACTGCATAACGCACCGGATGCTGCTCATCCCGGTTGGGTCAGGAACCGCCGACCTCTGGCGAGCCTCGCATTCCGTATGCACCAAGGGCCCGAGGCTGGCCTGTCTCTCGCAGGGGTACCAACGCCGCTGCGACACTCGCTTCTGGGCTGCTCCCCCTGCACCACTGGCTTCCCCGATCACCGCCCCGGCGGAGCTGCATGACGCTCTGAGCCTGACACGTGCACGGATGCAGCGCCCCGCAACTCGCTCACCGTTCATCACCCACGGGCGCGAGGTGTGCCATGTCTGACCACTTCGCACCCTCCGTCCCCACCACCAGGCGCCGGCGCGCTCACGCTGACGACGCCCTGCGCCTGCCCCCTGCCGTCACCGCCAGCGCCTTCACCGGCGCCGCGGTGGGCGGCGGCTGGGTCATGGACAGCCTGGGGGTGCTGCCCGCGTCGGTAGGCGCCATCGCTGCGGGCGCCGCGACTGGCGCTCTTCTTTGGCGGACCGCAGCCCGCGCCTCCAGCGCCCGCAAAGGCGTGGCCCGCCTCGAACGGGAGCACGACGCGGCGCGCAAGGCCCTCAGCGACATCATCGCCGATGCGGAGAAGGGCCGGCAGGACCTGCGCCGGGCAGCTGCGCAGGCCGCGCGGGGTGCTACGAACGCCGACTTCACTCCGTCCGCTCAGCGAGCTCGGACAGGTGATGTGTGCGGCGATGCCGCGAGCGTCCTGGCTGCTGTGCTCACGGAAGCGCGGCAAACCGTGATCTCGGCCGCGGCACATCAGCGCGGCATGCTCAGTGAGCAGGCCGAGCTGGCTGAGATCTTCAAGTCGATCGCACCCCGCCTCCAGAGCCTCGTCGAACGATGCCTCGATGTGATCTCTGCGGTGGAGAAGAGCGTTGCGGACCCGGAGCTCATGCACGAGCTGTTCCGCGTCGACCATCTCGTGACGCAGATGCGACGCGTGGTGGAGAGTTTGAGGGTTCTGGGCGGGAGCGTTCCCTCGCGCGACAGCGCACCCGTTCTCGTGGTCACCGCAATCCGACGCGCTATCGCAGAGATCCCCAAGTATCAGCGGGTGCGCCCGGCACTGTCTCACGAGAGGGCGCTGCTCCCGGGGTATGTCAGCCCGAACGTCGTGCACCTGCTGGCAGCGCTGATGGAAAACGCCACCACCTACTCGAGCGACCCCGTGGAGGTGTACACCCACCGAGCCACCGGCGGAGTGGTCATCGAGCTGCTCGACCGTGGCACCGGAATACCGCAGGAGAAGCGCGACGCACTCAACCGGCTCCTGGCCGCCCCTGAGAATGAGGATGTGCCCTCCCGTCTCCGGGAAGGCCAGATCGGCCTGTTGGTCGCCGCGCTCCTCGCGAAGCGACACAACATCACCATCCAACTGCACCCGAACCTGGTGGGCGGCACGCAGGCGATCGTAGTGATCCCCAATCAGCTGCTGATTGCCCACGCGGAAGAGGCCCCGGACAACCGCGTCGCTGGCATGCGGAACGCCGCGGCTCCCGCCGGCCCCGCTCGGCCTGTCCGCCCTGCGCATCACAGCGACGACACCACCGAGCTGCGCCGCATTCCGCAGACACCTCTCGAATCACCACGGCCTCAGCAGCCGACAGCGCACGGCGACGGCAAGCCACCGCTGCCGCGCCGCACCCAGGCCCCCCAAGACGCGAGGGTGCCTCCACGACAGCAAGTGCCCACCGGCAACGCGACCACCGGCCTGATGGCCAACTTCCGCTCCGGCATGGCCCGCGCTCAAGAACAGACACCCAGGCCCCCGGCGAGCTAACGCCGCTACGCCTTGCCACCTCCCCCACAAACACAAGAACAACACCAGGAGCAACCGATGCAGAACAAAGGATTCTCGACCACCGGCAACCTGCCGTCCGCGCGTCCCGCGCGCGAGCAACTGAGTAAGCTGCTCGCTGACCTCGCCAAACAGACCCCCGGCATGCTGCACGCTCTACTCGCCGCGGGCGACGGCCTCAAGCTGGCCCACACCATGACCGTGGACGAGGCGGACAAGCTCGCCGCCACCATTCCCCCGATGTACGCACTCGTCAAGGGCCAGTTCGCGGGCTCGGAGGGTGGTGTGCGCCAGATCGTCGCGGAGCACGACGCCGGTCTGCTCTTCATCTGCAGCGCCGGTGGTCAGGCGCGGAATGAAGCGCTCGTCGGCACGCTGCTCGCGGTGCTGACGACGCCGCAGGCCGATGCAGGTCAGGTGGCCTTCGAGATGGGCAAGTTCGTCAAGTCCCTCGAGGACCACCTGCTCGTGGCGGCCCGCCGGAACATGGTGCCCGGGCACGGGCTGTGACATGGGTGACGGATGGTCCGACGCCGCCTTACGTGATGTGCGTCCGTACACGGTCACCGGGGGACGGACCCACCCCAGGCACGCGCTGAATCTCACGACCTGTCTCATCACCAGGCCCACCCGCCAGCCGGTACAGCAAAGTGCGGAGATCGCTGAACTGTTGTTCCACTGCAGCGGCGGCCCTCGCTGCGTCGCCGAGATCGCTGCCGTGATGCACCAGCCCGCTCAGGTGATCAAAGTTCTGGTCAGCGATCTCCTCGACGCCGATGCCCTTGCCTTTGCCAACCCCTCAGGCCCCGTCACTGATGACGCCGAAGTCGAACTACTGGAGGCACTGCTCGATGGGCTACGCCGGAAGGTCTGACGTCGCGGCCCCGGAGGGGGGTCTTGTGCCCGCAGCCGAATTGAAGATCGTCGTGGCCGGAGGCTTCGGTGTCGGGCAAGACCACTCTGGTCGGCACGCTCAGCGAGATCCCGCCACTGACGACAGAGGAGATCCTCACCGTGGCCGGCGCGGGCATCGACAATCTCGAAGGGATCGCGAGCAAGGCGACCACGACCGTTGCCATGGACTTCGGCCGGATCACCTTCACCGAACCGCGCCCCATGATCCTTTTCCTGTTCGGAACGCCGGGACAGGAACGGTTCTGGTCGGCTTGGAACGATCTCGCGTACGGCGCGGTCGGCGCCGTCATCCTGGCGGACACCCGGCGCCTGGAGGACTCTTTCGCCGCGGTCAGCTGGTTCGAACAGCGGGGCATGCGGTTCGTGGTGGCCGTCAACGAGTTCGACGGTGCGGCCCACCGCTACACCACTGACGAGGTCCGTCAGGCCCTCGAGCTCGACACCGGTGTCCCCGTGCTGACCTGCGACGTCCGGCTGCATTCATCCGCCCTGGCCGTCCTGATCAACGTGGTCGGCCACAGCCTGGCCCGTCGCGCCCATAGACCCCTGGAGCTTTCGCATGACACAGCCCCCCGGCAACTCCCACGCCACGGCGCAGCAGGTCGAGCGTGATGCAGCGCTGCGTGCCCTGGGACTCACGGGTCCCGACCGGGACCTCGACGCCTTCGCCACACGTCTGGCAGAGGCCGCCGACATGCCCTACGCCATGGTCAACATCTTCGGCTCCGAGCAGCAGTTCTTCGGTCTGCACACCCCAAGCGACGCCAGTGATCTGCCCTCCGTCGGGCGCAGCATGCCCCTGGATCACGGCTTCTGCCCCGAAGTCGTTGACCGCAAGCTGCCTCTCATCCTGCCTGACGTGTTCGCCCACCCGCGGTTCGCCGGAAACGCGGTCGTCGACCTGATCGGAATCCGTACCTACGCCGGCGCGCCACTGCTCCACGGGGGCACCGTCCTCGGCACCGTCTGCTACGTCGGACAGGAGGACCAGCCCCTGAGTACGGGCCGAGCGTCTCTCAATCTCATCCAGCAGCACCGGGATGAGGTCATGGCCTTCCTTTACCAGCGCGCCGGATACCAGCCGTAGCGGCAGACGCCCGCGCCGCCGTACGTCAGGAGCACTCAGTCAGGGAGGGGAGCCCCAACGATGTCCGACTCATTCCTCACCAAAGAACACCGTGAACTCCGGCAACGGGTACGCCTGTTTGCCGCGACGCAGGTCGCGCCCAGGGTCGCGGACATGGAGCGTGCTGGGGCTGTTGCAGAGGGCCAGGATGCCGCGATCGCCATCGCGAAGGACCTCGTTGTCGCCATCGCCCAGCAGGGGTGGATCGGCGCGACCATCGACAAGGCCTACGGAGGTATGGGGGCCGGCCACCTCGCCAAGACCGTCATCATCGAGGAACTGTCCCGCAGCAGCGCTGCTGTCGGAGCTGCGGTTCAGGCCTCCCAGCTCGGCGCAGCAAAGATCATTCACTACGGCAGCGTGGAGCAGAAGCGCCGGTGGCTGCCGAAGATCGCCAGCGGGAGTGTGCTGCCCACCATCGCGGTGACGGAGGCTGGGTCGGGCAGCCATGTTCTCGGGATGCGGATGACCGCCCATCGCGAGGGGCTGCATTACGTGCTCAACGGCCGGAAGGTGTTCGTCGGCAATTCCCACATCGCTGACGTGCACGGGGTCGTCGCCCGCACCGGCGAAGGTTCCCGGGGCCTGACCGCGTTCCTCGTCGAGTCCAACCGGCCCGGCCTGACGGTGGCCCCGCACGGCCAGGCGCTCGGCCTTCGGGGTTTCTCGTTCGGGGAGCTGCACTTCAAGGACTGCCGGATTCCGGTCACCAACCGGCTCGGCCGTGAAGGAGACGGCAGGGACATTGCAGACTCCTCGAGCACCCTCTACGGACGCCCCAATCTGGCGGCTGTTGCCCTTGGCATCCACCAGGCGATCTTGGACCAGACGGCCAGGTTGACCAGCGAGCGGATGCGCTACAACAACCCCCTGCACCACCTGCACCACGTCAGGCTGAAGGTTGGGCTCATCAGGTCCCGGGTGATGACGTCCCGGCTCACCGCCTATCACGCGGCCTACCTGCTCGACGCAGGTCAAGCCTGCGATCCCGACCTGATGAACGCCAAACTGACCGGAGTGGAACTGGTGCTCGACTCCGCCCGGGCCGCGATGGAGATCCACGCCGCGGCCGGCCTCATGACCGACGCCCCTCTCGAGCGCTTCCTACGCGACGCGCACCACATCTATGCCCCGGCCGGCACCTCCGACATACAGGCGCTGCGACTGGCCGAAGCCGCCCTCGGCCAGTCCAAGGGCCAGTGGTCGCAGCGGCTGTCCGCCTTGCTTGCCCTCGCTCCCCTCCCCCGCACTCCGCTGACACCCGTGGCATGACGTCCCGGCCGCACCGCTTCCACTTCTTACAGCCTCGACCTCAGGACCCATCGATGACCATCACGTCCACATCCATACCCGCTGACCAGCGCCTCCGGTTCACGCCCACCGAGATTCGCGTGGCCGAGCGTCTCGTGGCCGGGCAGTCCAACGCCGAAGCAGCGGCAGCACTGGGCATGCAGCCAGAAACCTTCAAAAGCCACCTGAGCAAGATCGGCGAGAAGGTCCAGGTGCCCAGCAGTCGCCCTGCCCGCGCCCACGCCATCTTGATGAGCGGGCAGGTCCCTCCGCCCGCCACGTCGGCCAATCGCCCCCCGCTCACCGAGGACGACCGGCTGCTCCTCACGGCTGCCGCTGAGCACTCGACGACCGAGGGCATCGCCCAGGCCGTCAGCGCGTCTCCAAAGACCGTGCGCAGGAAGCTGGCCGCCCTGGTCACTTCGACAGGCGCCGACAACCTGACTCATCTGGTGGGGCTGAGCCACTACTGGGGTTACCTCGGCCCCGGGCAGTCCCTTGCCGCTACCGATGAGAACCGTGCTGAGCATGACTGAACCGCACGGGTCACCCAGCGGCCGCGGACCGGTCGTTCGCTTCGGGGACGCCTGGATGAGTTTCGTGCTCCGCCCCCCACACCGCGTGGTCACGGTCGGCGGTGAACTCTTCGTCTACGAGGCGCCCGGCTTACGAGCGGCTTTGTGCAAGGCGATCGAGGAGGATGCCGGCGACCTGATCCTCTCGACGCTAGAGGTCGAGTTCTTCGACTCGACCTGTTTGGGAGCCCTGGTCGGCGCGGTGATGCAGCTGCGAGAAGCGCCGGGCGGGCGCACCGTTCGGGTTGTCGACGCTGGACGAGTAGTGAAGATCCTGAAGGTCACCGGTCTTACCGAGGTGCTGGACCTCTACGCCACTGTGGACGACGCCCTGCTGGCTGCAGCCAACTCTCTGGCGAGGACGGCATGACCCTTCCAGCTCCGCATGTGTCGGCAGCCCGTGTCCACACCGAGTCCCTGGGCGGCGACAGTGCCCTCACGCTGGATCGCGTCGTGGCCCACTACGTGATCGCGGCGGCGCCGTGGTGGCTGTCGGCCGCCCGGGGCTTGCACCGGAATGACGCACGGCACGTGGCCCATCTCGCCGCGCGAGGTCTTGACCAGCTTCGCAACCGGGGCAGCGGACTGCCCTCACCCTGCGGCAGGCAGGTCCAGAAGATCGCCGCCGGCCTTTCGCAGGCGTGCAGCCAGCTGGGTGGCCGAACTGCCCGCCGGCCCGCCCCGTTATGCGACGGCGTGCAGCAGTTCAGGCACGCCTTCTGCCGCCCGGTAGGGGGTGAAGGCGGGAGCCAGATCGCGGACGAGCTGAACGCACCGCGGGGCTCCGATCCGTTCGGCCAGGTGGAGCGCTTCGAGGGCGTCTGCAGCCGCGGCCTCGGGTTCCCGACGGCTGAGGTGGCCCTGCGCCCGGTATGCGAGGAAGATGCCGCGGGTTTTGTCGCGGCTGGCTGGAAGGAGAGCTTGGCCTTCGGCGATGAGGGTGTGGGCCTGGGTGGTGTCGCCGAGGTCGAGCAGGCAGCGGCCCGAGTCGACAGCGAGGTCGGCCGTCGAGATCCACGAGCACCAGGCGGGGACGTCTCCCGCATCCCCGGCGCCGAGGAGGCGTTCTGCCGCGTTCAGGGCCTGCAGGGTGGCGCGGCGTTCGCCGAGAGCGGCTTGGGCGCGCGCCAGGCGCAGGTGCAGCAGCGAGCTGGCTGCGGGGTGGGTGGTGCGGCGCAGGGCCTTGGTCAGGATGCCGGCGGCGGTGGCGGGGTCGTCCCGCCAGGAGGCCTGATAGGCGAGGTCGCTGAGGAGGGCCGCGCCCATGTCCCGGTCGTCCCCGGCGTGGGCGTTGTGCAGCCCGGCGATCCAGTACCGGCTGGCGGCGCCGTGCTGGCCGTGGTCGAAGCGGATCCAGGCGACCGTCTGAGAGAGGCTGGCGGCGAGTTTGTGCAGGCGCGCTCCCAGGGGGCGGGAGTAGCGCTGTTCGTCGATCAGGTCGGTGACGCGCGCGAGGTGCGCGTCGTAGAGGGGCGCGATGTGCTGGCGTTGCTCGGTCGCCAGCGCGTTGAGGCGGGCGCTGGTCTCCTCCAGCAGGGCCACGACATCCTCGCCCACTGCGGCGCCGGGCGCGGGTGGTCCGGCGGCGAGAGCTGTGGGTTCGGTTCCGGCCCAGCTTCCGGCCAGGACGACGAGTGCGGATCCGGGGATGGCGCTGAGGAGGGTTCGGCGGTCCATGGTGTGCAGGGCCTCTCGCAGTGCGGGCACGGTGTTGGCGTGGCCGAGCGGTACGACACCTCTGTCGACGCGAGGAAGCCAGACCGGCCAGGCGGCAGGGTCCACCTCATCGGCTGGGATGCCCAGGACCTCCGCGATGTAGGTCTGAGAGACGGCGTCGGGCCGTACCCCGTTGACCTCCCACTTGCGCACCCGGGCCTTGTCCACGCCGGAGCGCAGTCCGTGACGACGGGCAGCGCCATGCACGGCCTCGGCGAACCCAACGCGGGTGAATCCCAGCGCGGTTCGCAGCGCGGCCAGCGGGTGGGGTGTGCGCTCGTCCTCGTCCACGACGAAATCCAATCAGGCAGGCACAGCCTGAGCGTACTGCCGCAAGTGGTGGGACTCCCGCGGGACTCCCGCCGAACCCTGTGGCGGCACGCACAGTTGGCCGACACTCGATCAACCCAGCGACCTTTCAGGCGCTGCGGCGCACCTCCCCGGTTCCGTCTGCACGGTGCCCCTGTGTGCACCCGGCCGCGTCCCTCGACGCCGAGCAGATGCGTTGCGAAAGGACTTCCTCAGTGATCAAGCAATCCTTGACGGTGGACGAAGTGGTCGGTGTGGCCGACCGTTATGCCGCTCTCGGTTTCGAGACTCGTGGAGACCTCGGGCAGCACTTCCTGCGGATCCCGGACGCGGCTCACGCCCTGCTGGAGCGGGCGGGCATTCCGGCGGGTGCCCACGTGCTTGAGGTAGGAGCGGGGCTGGGCACGCTCTCGTCCGCGATCGCGACAGCTGGACACCTATCGGCAACGACGTCACCGCGCTCCCCGTCGCCTTTGCGACTGCGGGCCGAGCTGCGCCCCGCCCGCCGTGGCGATCTCCGCCTCCGCCGACGCACTCCCCTTGCCGGCGGTGAGTGCCCGATGAGCACTCAGCTAGCCACCCTGTCTGCCGCCGTCGACGCTCCGTCCGTGCGCGCCGCGCAAGGTGAGAAATAGAGGCCCCCATGAGCCCAAACAGTTCCTATTGGATGAACCACGCCATTGGCGTCGCACAAAGGGCGCCACAATCAGGTCGGCGGGTCGGCGTTGCGCTCGTTTCTGAACACGACGAGTTGATTTGCTCCGCCTTCGAGGGGGAAGTACGCGGCGCATCCTGGTATCGCACTCTGCGGAGCAGGATGCAGGAACTCGGAATGCCCAGGGCGCACAGCGCATATCTGACAATCAACACCCTGTCGGCAAACCACTCGTTTGAGCTCGCCGAGCTCTTGAAGGAAGTGCGCATCGACAGGGTTTACATCGGTCTGCCAGACCCCGCGCTGACGAGCTACATTGATGACGATCCCGTCATTGCGCGAGGTCATGTACAACGCTTCCCCGACGATCTGCAGCGCGAGATCCTAGAGCAGAACCGAGACTTCTACGCAGCGAGCGAGCAAAACATCGAGTGCAACCCCCACTACTCCACACATCGCATCAGTGAAGCCGTCTCCTCCAGGCTGAAGTCGAAGGGTTTAGCGCTTTCCAGGAGTGATGTCAATGCGAACAGGGGGAGGATCGCGCTCGCTTCTCTGATCTGCCAGAGGTATGGGATCGAGTACAAAGAGGCTGATCGCGCCGTAAACGACACACTGTCCGAAGCCTTTGACGCGAAGTACGGCACCTATGACTACGCGTACGACGCTCGTGCCGCCAACTTGAGGTGGACCGACGACTTCATGTCGGTTTACGGGAGGTCGTCCACAAAGCCTCTGTCTACCGTCAACATCCTCAACGTCGGCGTCGGAGCCGGCTACGAAGCTGCAGCTCTGTTTTCGGATTGCCCGCAGATCACCTTTGTCGACATCGCGGAACGTGGTCTTGCAAATGTATGCGGACGCATTCCCTCGTCGAGAACGGTCGTCTCCAGCGCCGAAGACCTGTCCGCCCTGCCGGAGAACAGTTACGATCTGTATGTCTCCCTGAGAACGTACAACTCGTCGTTCTTCGATACGTCCGCGGCGGCCTCAGAGGCGCACAGAGTACTGAAACCCGGCGCGGTTATGATCGTCTCCGTAGCCAACGGATTTCTGTATACTCAGCGGGGCTGCGTCGTCCCAGGATTGATCATCCCCGGAACTGACTTCGTCGACCTCTATCGCGGGATGGACACAGCCAATCTGATTGGCGCGGAGCTCGACTGTGCCGAATTCAAAGATATCCGAATGTTCCCAACAAGCACCGAGATCTACCTGTCAGCTGTCACCGCCTGACGTTTCCACCGCCCCTCGAGTCGGCCATGTCCGCGACGTCCCATCAGTTCCGCGGGAAGGCTGGATCGCAGACGGCCGCGGCGACCGGACTGTTCAGAGTGACCAGCGCGAAGGAAGGACTTCTGCATGAACGGGCCAGTGACTGTTGCCCGTCGGATCCTGCAGTTCAACGAGGAACTTGCGGAAACGACGCTTGAACTGCCTCCCGGATTCACGGTCATCAACCCGTTCAGCGGCCCCCAGAAGGAGCGCGTTCGGGAGGTGACGACCGCGTTCTACAACAAGTACTACGACGACGATAAGCCGCGCCGTCTGGTACTGGGGAGCTCGCCCGCCCGACGCGGCACGGCCGTGACCGGGGTCCCGTTCGAAGACGCCAAGCTCCTCGAAAGCGAAACGGGAGTCGATATCGACGGCTATGCGGTGAGCCGGCCTTCCGCCGGGTTTCTGCACGACATCATCAGCCGCTACGGGGGCCGCGACAAGTTCTATGCCTACTTCGTCATGAGTTTTGTGTGCCCCCTTGGCCTGGTGAGAACGAACGCCAAGGGAAAGGAGGTCAACTGCAACTACTACGAGAACAAGAAGTTGCTGAAGCTCCTGCACTCTTTCCTCGTGGACACCTTGGAACGCCAGCTGGCATTCGGAACTGACACCTCGGTGTGCTACTGCATCGGCAGTGGCGAGAACTTCGCGTTCCTCTCGAAGGTGAACGAGGGTCAGCGCTTCTTCCAAAGGATCGTGCCCTTGGAACACCCGCGTTTCATCACTCAATACAACCGGGACAGAGAGGAAGAATTCGCCGAGAAATACCTGAGCGCCTTCCGCAGGCAAGGCGATTAGTTGCGTCCTCCGGTGCTTGCCAACCTCTCAGCTAATTCGACGAAGGCCGTAGGCTCCCAACGCGCCGGAACGAGAAGGAGAACAGTACATTGGCGACAGAAGGCAGAGTCCTGGTCCATTTCGGCTCGGAACGCGTGAGCGTTTACCGCTCCCGGAGCGGCGAGTTAAAACTACTCAAAAGGGAGCAGCTCGCGTTCGAAGACAGCCGCGCCCGCGAGGTGCTGGGAGACAGAGTCGGCGAGTTCTGCGCTGGCCTCACGGAGTTCAACGAGGTCGTCGACAACAAGACAACGCGCCTGTACGCCACTGGGGTCTTTCAGCAGCTCCTGCAGCCGGATGCGGCCGCACTGGTCAACAGCGTCTATGTCGACACTGGCCTCTATTTCAACATAGTCGGGCCTGAGCTGGAGCGGTTCTACCTGGAAACAGGCATGTCCGCGTGCGGATCGGACGACATGATGGAAGGTCTGATCCGGCGGGAGTTCCGGAATGCTGTTGTCTGCGGCAGCTTCCAGCAGTCTCTGGGGTACATCGAGGACATCATCGCCCGTCTGCGCGAGAGCGGCACCGTAGTGCTGAGCCCTCGGAGCACAAGGATCAAGCCGGAGACCGAGGGCACCGACTTCATCCTCTTCGACTACCAGGATCTCCTGAAGAACGACCGCGACACGTGGCGGCACAAGTACGTGCACATGGACGCGTTCAGGCAGGCCGACGCTGTTGTCGTATGCAACCCCGGCGGTCTCGTCGGAAAGGGCACAATCTTCGAGCTCGGCTTCATGTCCGCGCTTTCCAAGAGGGTCATCTTCACGGAGGAGCCCCTGGGCGTTTCTGTCTTGTTCCCCTGTGAGGTCGGCCTGGAGGCCTGAGCGCTCCAGCTGAGGGCTGCAGCGGCCCACCCCGTCCTTGAATCCCCGACCGTCACCAAGCGGCGTTTCGGCGAACAGGCACAGGGCCGGGAGCAGGTCTCCGGGTCACCCTCGCTCTCTTTCTAACCGGGTCTCACTTCTCGGGTACGAAGATACGGAAAGGATCCCCGACGGTGCGCGATGCAGAACCCATCGACATAGTGCGCGACCGGCTGCGAGAGATCGTGGCGTCTGTCCTCGAAGTGGAAAAGGAGGACATCGAGTCGGGTGCCCTGTTATATGAGGAACTCGGAATCAGCTCCTTGGAGAAGGTTGCGATCGTGGCCGCGATCGAGCGCGAGTGGGGAGCCTTGTCCGCTGAGGAAGCGGTAGCCCTCACCAGCCTGGACGCCGCGGTGTCCGTGCTCGGCGAGCGGGCGACACGCCTCTACGGTGTCGACCTGATCGACCGCCTGGTGGCAGGTCATGTCTCCGCCGGCCGGGGTGAAAGGACCAGCTACCTCGACCCCCAGGCGGGGGAGATCACCTACGAGGGCCTCCTGGAGGCAGCACGTGGGTACGCGGGCGCCCTCAGGGCAGTGGGCGTGCCCGAGGGCGCCCGCGGCCTTTTGGTCGCCGACGACTCGGTGGCGACCGTTGTCGCCGTCCTTGGCCTCTGGTGGCACGGCTGCGTCCCCGTGGTGATCAGTCCGATGCTCACGGACGACGAAGTCCGCTATATCGCCGAGAACTGCGCCGCCGCGATGGTGCACCTCGACGCAGCCCCCAAGCGGCGGCGCGCCTTGGAGGAGCTGTTCGAGACGACAACCCAGTTCGCCGGCGCTGACGTCCGCGCTGCTCTGGCGACGGCCGAGCCCGGCCCCGTACGCTGTCCGCAGGAGGCCGGGCCGCCGGCCGCGTGGAGTGCGGGGCGTGAGGCGCTCGTGCAGTACACCTCCGGAAGCACCGGGATGCCCAAGGGGGTGCGGCACTCGGCGGGTGCGATCGCGGCCATGGCCGACGGCATCGGCACTGTACTGGCGTTGACTCCCGAGGACACCGTGCTGTCCACCGCGCGGCTGTCTTTCGGCTACGGCTTCGGCAGTTCCGTCCTGTGCCCTCTGGCGGCTGGCTCCCGCGTTGCGCTCATCCGCGGCCCGGTCGACGTTCACTCACTCGCTGCCGCAATGCAGCGCCACCAGCCCACCGTGCTGTTCTCCGTCCCACGGCTGTACGCCGCGCTGCTGAACGCTTCCGGGACGGCGCTCGCCTCCGACTCCGTGCGGCTGTGCGTGGCGGCGGGCGAGAATCTGCCGGGTCCGCTCGGCGAGCGGATCCGCACCGCCTTCCAGGCCGAGCTGCTCAACGGTCTCGGCGCTACCGAGGTGCTCTACATAGTCGTCGGCACGCCGCCGGGGAAAGAGCGTCCGGGCACCTTCGGGGTCCCGGTGCCCGGGATCACCGCGACCGTCCGCGCTGTGGACGGCACGCCCGTCGCCGACGGGGAGGAGGGGCGGCTGCACATCGCCGGCCCGACCGTCGCCCTCGGCTACATCGGCCGGCCGGAGGCCGCAGCGGTCACGTTCGCCGACGGCGGTGCCTACACCGGCGACGTGGTGCGCCGTGCGCCGGACGGCACATTCACCCACCTGTGCCGCGCCGATGACCTGCTCAACCTGGGCGGCTACAAGGTCGTGCCGAGTGAGATCGAGAGCGTCATCCGCGGCGTGGAAGGGGTCCAGGAGTGCGTGGTGGTCGGCGGCCGCGACGTCGACGGCCTGGAGCAGGCCGTGGCGTACCTGGTGGCCCGGCCGGGATCCGACACGGCCGTGGTGCGGCGCGCGGTGACCGCCGCGATCCGTGGCGGTCTTGCCGCCTACAAGCGGCCCGCCCGTCTGGAGTTCCTCGACGAGCTCCCGACCACGTCGACCGGCAAGTTGGCCGCCTTCGAGCTCAGGAAGGCGGCTGCACAATCGTGACCCAGGACATCACGGGCATGGCGGCCGTTGCCAACATCGGTGCCAGCCCCTCCGAGATATTCGCCGCGTTGTGCGCGGGCCAGGAGAGCCGCAAGCCTCTGAAGGCCTTCGACCCGGACAAGTACAGGGCGGCCTACGCCTACGAGATCGACGACCGGCCCGAGGGCGGTGGCGACATCCCGCGGCGCGCCACCCGCTGGCTCACCCGCGTCGTCCGTGAGGCGGTCGCTGACGCGGGCCTGGGCGAGGACCTGTCGCAGGTACCCGTGCTGGTCGGGACCACCATGCGTGAGCAGCGCAGCCTCGAACTGTGGTGGCGTGACGACGCGGACGTCGCGCTCGAAGACCTGCACTTCGGCACCGCCCTGAAGGCGGCCTTCGGGGCGTCCACCACGTACACCTTCGCCAACGCCTGCTCCGCCACGCTGTACGCGCTCGGCATGGCCACCGACATGATCGAGCTCGGCATGGCCGACACGGTCGTCGTCGCCGGCACCGACGCCGCCACCGAGAGCGGCTTCGGCACGCTCGACCGGGTGCAGAACGACATCCCCGACGCGCTGCGCCCCTTCGACGCCACGCACAAGGGCATGCTGATGGGTGAGGGCGCGGCGGCCGTCGTCGTCCAGCGCGCCGGCACCGGGAGCCGGCCCGTGCACGCCCGGGTGCGCGGTGTGGGCATGAACTGCGATGCCCACCACGCCACCGCGCCCGACCCCGACGGCATCACCCGCGCGGTGCTCGACGCCTACCGCAGAGCAGGGGTGCGGGCGCAGGACATCGACCTGGTGATGCTGCACGGCAGCGGCACCCCCCTCAACGACGCGACGGAGTCGAGCGTCCTGCGCCGCATCTTCGACGGCGCCGGACCCGGTCCGCGGATGACCGCCATCAAGGCGATGACCGGCCACACCCTGGGCGGCTCGGGACTGCTCAGCCTCGTGATGGCGGTGCTCGCCATGAAGGAAGGGGCGGTACCCCCGGTCCTGGGACTCGCCGATCCGATCCCCGAGGCCGCCGGACTGGGCCTGGTGCAGGGTCCCCCCGTCTCCGGCGACCTGGCCATCGCGCAGATCGACGCGTTCGGCTTCGGGGGGATCAACGCCGTCGCGATCGTGGAGGCAGCCCGATGAGCACGACGAGCACCGCGCACATGAGGAACCCGAACGTCCGGGAGGTCGTCGTCACGGGCATCGGACTGGCGCTCCCCGGTGTCGCGACGTACGGCGACCTCCTCGGACCCCTGCCCGGAGAGGGCGGCTTCGACCCGGCCACCGGACTCAGCGGACGCAAGCTCCGCCACAAGGACCGCGCATCCCGGCTAGCCTTGCGGGCCGCCGAGTTCGCCCTCCACGACGCGGGCCTGACCGACGCCGACGCCACGTTCACGGGCGCGGCCGACTCGACCGCCGTCGTGGTCAGCACCAACCTGGGCAACGTGGACAGCGTCTGCGCAGCCACCGACACGATCGCCAGAGAAGGCGTCAGGGGCCTCAGCCCGCTGGGCCTGCCCCAGACCTCAAGCAACGTCATCGCCGGCTGGGTGGCCATCCGCTACGGGCTGCGCGGCCCCAACCTCACCGTCTGCAACGGCGTCACGGGCGGTCTGGACGCCCTCGCCTGGGCCCAGAACCTCATCGTGGCCGGGCGCGCCGAAGCAGCCGTCGTCGTCGGCGTCGAACCAGCCAGCGACGTGACGACGAAGCTGCTCGGCAAGCAGTCCACCGACGCGGCGGTCGCGATCGTCCTCGAACCAGCGAACGCAGCCGCTTCCGGTGGCGCACGGCCGCGCGCCACGATCGCCGGGTACGCACGGGCCCGGGACCTCGCCGCGGCGCTGACCTGCGCCGGTGTGGCGGAGGAGGAATTCGTCGGACTGTGGCTCGGGGACGAGGCGGATGCCGGGGCGGCCCAGCTGTTCCCAGCCACTCGCCGGATCGACCTGGAAGCCCAGCTGGGCCCGCTGTCCGGGGCACTGGGCGTTCTGCAGTGCGCCGCCGCGGCTGCCCACTTCGAGGGCGGCGCCACCGGGAACGTGCTCGCCACAGCCGGAGGCCCTCACCACGACGCGGCAGCCGCCCTGCTGCTGACCCCTTGACCGACCACTCGTCCATCCACGCAGGAGCCGGGGAGAACCCATGACCAGTGCGACCGTGAATATCGAGGAACTCCGCGCCCTGATAGCTGGCGTACTGGAGATCGAACCCGAGGAGGTCACCGACGAGGCGCACTTCACCGACGAGCTCGACGTCGACTCGTTGCTGATGCTCGAGATCTCAACCCGCGTGGAGAGCGCGTACGACGTCCCGGAGAACACCGTGGTCATCAGCGGTGCCAGGACCCTCGCCGAGCTGCACGCCTATCTCGTCTCGAAGCTCGTCGGCGAGACGTCGGCCGGGCCGGTCATCCGCCCGAGGCCGCTGAGCGACCCAGCGGCGCGCCTGTTCCTGTTCCACCACGCCGGCGGCTCACACCTGCTCTACCGAGGCTGGGCGGAACACTTCTCCCAGGACTGGGAACTCTGCCTCCTAGAGGCCCCCGGCCGAGGCCACCTGCAGACACTCCCGCTGATCGACGACTGCGACCGGCTGGTCGACTACTTCCACAACGCCATCGCTCCCCTGCTCGACCGGCCCTTTGGGTTCTTCGGCCACAGCCTGGGCGCCCTCATCGCCTACCAGCTCGCCCGCCGACTCCACCACGAGGGGGACCCGCTCCCCACCTGGCTGGGTGTGTCCGCCTATGGCGCCCCGCGAGCCGAGGCCGGCACCGACGACCGCCCTCACCTGATGTCCGACGACGAACTGCGCGGATGGCTGCGTAGCGTCGGCGGCAGCACACCGCAGCTTCTCGACAACGACGCTGTCTGGCCCACGTTCGCCCCTGTGTTCCGCAGCGACTTCAAACTCCTGGACACCTGGGCGCCTCCCCATGACCCCGAGCCGCTGCCCGTTCCGCTCTCGGTGTTCGGGGGCCGCCGCGACAAGCTGATCGGCGAGGACCGCCTGCTCTCCTGGCGAGCGTTCACCACGCGCTTCCGCGGACTCGAGAGGTACGAGGGCGACCACTTCTACGTGATGGACCACCGGCAGCCTCTCGCTGCCGCCATCACGGCCGCGATGCGTTCCGCCGCTGCATGAGCTCGCCTTCACGACCACGCCACCCGCTGGGTGATCAAGTCCAAGAAGGTGCCTGCGGCGGGTGCGGGGGCGGGCCCTCAGGCGTCGGGATCGACTTCGGGGTGCGTGAACCGCACGGGCCTGCCCAGCGACCGGGCGTAGGCGATTTCGGCCCGGGTGCTGTCTCCGATGTAGTCGCCGACCACGAGCACCTCGTCGGCGAGCAGGATCTTCGACCGGTGCAGTTCGTCGAGTCGAACCTTCAGCGCCTCAGCCTCGACAGGATCGGACCAAAACTCGTGCGGCGACTTCAGGTCGCAACCCGGCTTGACGACAATCCTCCCGGCCTTGGTCTCCCGCAGATCGGCCTCGGCCATCTCGGCCATGAAGCGAGTGGAGCCGCAGATCGCGACGATACGCGGGAAGCTCAGCTGCCTCTTCGCCTCGGCGAGCTTCTCCTCGGGGGTGATCACTGGCGGGGACGACACTGGTTCCTCCTGGTGGTGCGGCCCGAGGGGTGCCTGCGGAGACGAGAACGAAGGCGCCCAAGATCATCTTCTGGTGATGGACGTGGGCACCCGCGCGCCCGCACTCTATGTGACGAGCACCCCTACGTGGTGCCGCGCCGCCCGCCGGCCAGCCCTACGCCCCGCCTATGTGATGCCGAACCGGTCACCCCTCGCCACGAGAAGCCGGTGTCGGTTACCGCGTGCAACGCCTCGATCAGCCGATTCACGCGGCAGGGCGCCGCGGTGTCGGCTTGGTCGGCCGGTCCCCCGCCGGCAGCTGGTGGTGGTGCCGGGTCGGGCTCGGGCACTGCCACAACCCGAACGAGGGTGGCTCAATCAGATGACCGCGTTGACGGAGCGGTGTCCGCCGGCGACCTTGCGGCCCCGCTGCACTTGGTACGGCCCGCCGCAGCTGGCGGCCGCGGTTCATGCCCGCGTCCTGATCGACCCGACCGCCTGCCGCCCGCTCAGCATCTGAGCACTTCGCTGCGCTTCGACGAGGAGACCATGTCCACCGCCTCTCACCAGCCCGCCACCAAACCTGTCGCCGCGCCTTCCACACCCGGCCGCACCGCGGAGGAGGAGCAGATCATGGCGGTCGCCGACACGCTGGTGCTCGCGTACGGGCTGCACCCGGCAGACATCACGCGTATCCCGGAGGGCACCGCGACGGACAACTACGCCGTCGTGGACCAGGCGGGCCGGTGGCACTTCGCCAAGGTCTACCGCACTCGAGAGCACTTGGATCTGGAGCGGGCGTCGGTCGAACTGTCCGAGTACTGCGCCGACGGAGGTGTCGCGACCGCGCGGGCAACCCGCACGCGCGAGCACGAACTCATCGCGACCCACGGCCCCCTGCCCTTGTCCCTGTGGTCGTACGTGCCGCACACCGCAACCGCCGAAGGCGGCCTGAGGGGTGCACGGTGGGCAGCCGTCGGCACAGCGATGGGCCGCCTCCACAGTCGGCTCGCCGCTCACCCCGCCGCCGCACCCACCCTGAAACCTGGCGCCGCGGTGGGTGACGTGGCTACCGCACGAGACAGCTATGAGAGTCTGATTCTCGCGTTCCAGAGCAAGCCCAGGCTTGGGGAATTCGAGGCATGGTCGCTGCAGGCGACGCGTGAACGGCAAGCTCTCTTGGGTGGCGTCGAGCGCATCCTTGCTTCGCTTCCACCGCTGACGATCCAGATCCTGCACGGCGACCTGTCCGGCCCCAACGTCTTGTTGAAGGACGACGATGCCGCCGCGTTCGTGGACTTCCGACCGCCCACACCCTGGTACCTCGCCTGGGAAATCGCGCGTCTGGGCTGTGACCCCAGCAGCGTGCTGGCCAACGGTGTGGAGGGCTGGCTCACCGGATACACCGATCTCACCCTGGCCTACCGGGACGCCAACCCCAAGGCGTCCGCGAACGACCTCGTGTCCTCGCTCCGTGTGGGCTGTGCAGCCGTGCTCTGCTCGACGTTTCCGTTCTCGGCACCAGTTAAGCGTCCGCACATCGTCGACGCCGCACTTGAGTCCTACGGCAGGGCGCGGCACCAGGCCGATCTGATGCTGCTGGACCAGCTACCTGTCTTAGAGGAGGCCCTGCGCGACGCTCTTCGCTGAGTTCATGACCTCATGGCCGCGAAAGCCGCAGGCCAGCCCTGGCCGGCGGCCTCGGCGTCCTGCACCGGGCTTGCACCCGCGTCCAGCAGACCGCCCAGTTCGACACGGTCAAGAACACCGCCGTCCCGGATACCGCGCGGCTGGCGACCGTCGACGGGGACGGCCGGGTGCGCGGTGGCCGCGGTCGGGGTCACCGGCGACTGGAAGGAGCGGGCCGCGATGCTCCTCGACCACGGCGTCGACGCGCTCGTCGTGGACGTCGCCCACGGGCACGTGGGGACACCACTGTCGGCGATTCGGCCAACCGCTTCGTTCCACAGACCTGTTGCGGGGATTGGGTCCGTGCATTCTCCATACGGTCCCAGCCGCTCTATCTCGGGAAATCCGAAGCGACTCAAATACACCAGTTCGATATCTCGGCGTGGTCGTTGAGCCTGACGACGACGCTGGACGACCGTTTAGGGGGATCCGCCTTGACCTCGGCCGCAACGAACGATCAGCAGAAGACCGTGCCTCCGCCGCCCCTGCCAGCGGAGATCACGTACAGCGGGCAGTCCGCTCGCCGAGGTCTCCTTCCGGCGGATGTGCGCCCAGATCCCGGCCGTGCTGGGCCGGATCGGGCGGCTGTCGTGGCGGACCGACCGGTGGGCCGTGCAGCTCCTGCTCGGTTGCCAGGTGGTCACAGGCGTCTCTGCCGCCGTACTGCTGGCCGCCACGGCCCGCGCCATGGCACCGGTCCTCGGGGACGGCACCGCCGGCGAGCGGCTGCGCGGCGCCCTGCCGGCGCTGCTGGTGGTGGCACTCGCCGCCGCGCTGGCACGCGCGGCGGGGGCGGTCGCCGCGTACGCCGAGCGGCGGATCACTCCGCGGCTGACGACGGAGACGGACACCGCGCTGGTCGAGGCGGTGTGCCGCGTGGAGGCCTCGGCCTACGCGGAGGACGGCTTCTCGGACCGGCATGAGGCGGCCGAGATGGGGGTGATCCGCACGCACGTCATGGTCACCGACGCTCAGCGGTTCCTGTCCGCGCTGATCCGCATGGTCACCGCCGGTGGCGTGCTGTCGGTGCTGAACCCGTGGATGCTGCCGCCGCTGCTGCTCGCGGTGCTGCCGGCCGGTGTCGGCGCCGTGCTGACCGCCCGGGTCGACTACGAGATCCACTACGCCAACATCGCCGACCGCAATGTGCGCGGGATGATGCGCTGGTGGGCGACCGAGTCCAAGTACGGCGACGAGGTCCGCGCCAACTCGATGACGGACTACCTCATCTACTGGTACCGGGCCCTGTCCGACCGTTGTGACCGGCGCAGCCTGGCCGCCGCGCCGCGGACCCTGCGGATCGCCCTGCTCTCCGCGCTGGCCGGCGGTGTCTTCCTCGTCGCGACCTGGGGCGCGTTGGCGTGGCTGGCGGTCTCCGGCCGGGTCGAGCTCGCGGTCGCGGCGACGGCGGTCATCGCCGTGCAGACCACGCTTGCCGCGCTGTCCCAGGTGGTCATCAACGGCGCTGCGGTCTTCCACACCAGTCTGTACCTCAGTGACATGCAGGCCTTCCTCGACGATGCCGCCGCCCGCGCCCCCAAGCGCGGCACCCGCGCCCATGCCGCGCCGACCGAGGAAATCCGGCTCGAGGAGGTCGTCTACCAGTACCCCGGCAAGGACAAGCCGGCGGTGGACGGTGTCTCCCTGGCGCTGCGGCGCGGTCAAATCCTCGCCATCGTCGGGGCGAACGGCTCGGGGAAATCCACGCTCACCCGGCTGTTGACCGGCATTTACCTGCCGGACAAGGGCAGGGTCACGTGGAACGGCACTGACCTCGCCGAGGTGGATCCCGCCACGGTGTGGGCGAACACCGGCCTCGTGCCGCAGATCTTCGCGCAGTGGCCGCTGCGGGTCCGCGAGAACGTCACCCTCGGCCAGCCCCGCACCCACGACGACGCTCCCGTGTGGGAGGCCATCGACGCGGTCGGTCTGCGCGAGGCCGTCGATGACCTCCCCGCGGGCTTGAACACCCTGCTGGCCCGCGATGTCTTCGGCGGCTCAGAGCTTTCCGGCGGGCAGTGGCAGCGCGTGGCCTGTTCGAGGGCCCTATACCGACGTCCAGGACTGTTGATCTTGGATGAGCCGACTTCTCAGATGGATCCGCGCGGTGAGCACCAGATCTTCGAACAGATCCAGGCCATCGCCGCGGACCGCATCACAATCGTGGTCACGCATCGCCTGGAGAACACCAAAATCGCTGACCACATCGTCGTGATGGAGCACGGCCGGATCACCGAGCAGGGCTGCTACGACGACCTCGTCCGCGCCGGCGGAACCTTCGCCGAACTCCTGGAACTCTCCCAGGACCGCTGATCCGCTTCGCCCCGTCCCACCAACATGCGGACGGGGCCCCTCAAGGAGGAATCGTGCCCCCATCCCTGTCCGCTGCCAATGCCTTCGTACCCCGCTCCTCGCACACTGCGCACTCGAGCGCGAGGAGCACGACGTGAGGCAGACGAAACCCCTTCCCGCGACGGTGCAGGACTGGGCGGAGCAGCGCATCGGGCCGGCCGCAGTCGTACGCGACGCCTCACACGACTGGCACCGCTCCCGAGTGTGGGAGCTGGCCGGCCAGGACGGGGGCCGCTGGTACGTGAAGGTCTCGCCCTCGGCGAAGTTCTTCGCCCGCGAGACCAGGGCCTTCCGCCATGTCGTTCCCACGCTCGGGCACAGCCGGGCTCCTCAACTCCTCGACAGCCGCGCGGAGGACTTGGCCTTGCTGCTCACGGTCGCGCCGGGCGCTCCGGCGCCGGGGTTGGGTCTGTCCTGCGCCGTGTGGCGGGCCGTACACGCGCAGGCCGGCATGCTGTGCGCCCGGCTCCACGAAGCCGGTGAACTCGACCGCGGCGACCGGGCGGAGGCCGAAGGGGCTCTGGGGGCCGCGGCCGACGGCGCGGAGAAGTACCTGGGCCGCGCCGGGGACCGGCTCACCGGAGGCGAGCAGAAGCTGGTCCGCGACTACGCGGCCCAGCTGCGCCGCGTCGGCCCGGTGCCGCTCGGCTACATCCACGGCGACAACCAGGAACTTCACTAGGCAAGTCGCTTGTCGGATGTAGAAGTGTCGGTTGACCAGAACGGCCTCTTAACTGGTGCTGTGCCCCCGGTCGGAGTCTGCGGCTTCTGCGTTGCGGTGCAGCTCTACGCGTCAGAGCAGACGCCGAGCGTCGAGGACATTTTCTGGTTCATCAGGTGGCCGCGTAGGGGCGACGCGGTTGGTTGCGGCCTCGCCAGCTACAGCGGCACCGCCACGACATATTCCGGCGGCACGGTGGAGCGAAGGTTGCCCTGGAGGGCGCGCGGCACCGCGTGGGTTCCCGGTAAGACGAACACGCTCCCGTTCACCTTCACGGCAGGCAAGCTGACCTGAACCGTGAGCAGCCAGTGCGGAGTTCCGGACTACACAGCCTCAGCTCGCCGACGTGTGAGCCGGTAGTCACCCGTCGCCAGCGCATCGTACGAGGAGATCTCAAGTGGCGTAGGCGGTCGCGGCCGCATGGAGGGTCAGCTCACCCAGGCGTAAGCCCCCGACGCGGTCAGAACCGCGACGCTCGCACGCTCGGCCCCTCACCAACCGACTGATGAGAGGCAAGGCCCCGCCCCCGCGTCACGGTTCGTAGAGCAACGGAGCTCGTTGGTACAGGCGGTCGTCCAAGACAGCTCGTTCGCGAGGAGCTCCGTTGCCGTTTCATCGCGCCCTGCCTGCCTCGGTGATGGCCATCACCCGCAGGTCGCCTTCCCCATAGCCGTCGAGAATGGGCGAACCGTTCACTCGCCGCCCTCCGGCCGCTGCGTCGCCCGCTCGGCATCAGCGGTGGCGCGGCCGGTCGCGGCGAGGAGGGCGAGCAGCGCGAGTACGGCGAGCAGGATGATGACCAGGAGCAGGATGGTCAGGGCCGTCGGGTGGTTCCAGAGCGCGAAGGCCAGGGCCACGATCAGCAGGGCGGCCAGGGCGATCCACTGGCGGTGGGCCTCGGTCCAGGTCCCCACCCGGCCGGTGCGGACCTGGCGGGCGTAGGCCCACTGCGCCGCGGAGCCTGCGGCGTGCTCGGAGGTGCCTCGGATCGCGCGCGGGAGTCGTCCGGGGCCGATCAGGTAGGCGCCGAGCGCGATGACGAGACCGAGCACCATCGCCGTGCGCAGGCTGACCCTCAGGAAGTGCAGGAGGGTGTCGAAGACGGCTGCCGCGGCGGCTTCCGACTGGACCTGGGGCGGGAGGTGGTCCAGGTAGTAGCGGCGGGCGATGACCAGGACGACGGCGACGGCCAGGCAGGCGAAGGCCGCGCCGAGAGCCGTACGCGCCAGGGCGCGGCGGCGCCGGTGCGCCAGCAGCACGCCGGCCGCGCCGATCACCACCACGAGCACGGGAAGCCAGTTCCCGATCACATCCAGCGCATGGGCGCCCTTGCGGATCTTGTCCAACTCGTCGGACTGGAAGAGCACCATCTGCTTGTCGACTTCGGGGATCTTGGCAGCC